>JBNMOZ010000583.1:0-4067 GCA_051276005.1 Bradymonadia bacterium
GCTGGTGCATCTGGGTGGCCGACATTGGCGACAACGCCGAGGTGCGCGATGACGTGCGGATCTTCGTGGTGCCCGAGCCTCCCGTGCGCGACGGCGAGATGGTCGTCGACGGCATCACGACGCTCACCCGGACCTACCCCGACCGCCCACATGACGCGGAGGCTCTCATGGTTGCCGAAGACGGGCAGCGCTTCTGGATTATTACGAAGGTCGACGCGGACGCCAGTCAGGTGTTTACGAGCACCGCCAACGCCGGCCCCCGCGGTGGGCTCAACGAGATCGCGCGTTTCGATGCCCCAGGCATCGCTGTGCCCATGGGGCGGGCGATCACGGGCGCCGACCTGCACCCGTCGGGCGAGCGGCTGGCGATTCGCGTCTATACTGGCAGCTATGAGTATTGGTTGGGCGACGGCGGCGTGGCAGCCCTGCAGACCGCGACCGCTCGCCAGGTCTCGCTGGGCCCACTCTCGGAACCACAGGGCGAAGCGATCGCATATACGGCCGATGGCGACGGCCTCTGGACGGTGTCTGAACAGGTCGGCGGGGGCCAGCCGCTGCATCGATATGACTGCGCGCCCTGACTGCGAGTTCTGACTGCGAGTTCTGACTGCGAGTTCTGACTGCGAGTTCTGACTGCGAGTTCTGACTGCGAGTTCTGACTGCGCGCCCTGGCAGCCCCCCGCTATTCGGGATCGGTCAGCGCTGGATCGTCACCGGCATCCACGGCCGGCCCAAAGTCGCTCACGAGGCGGCGCAACACGTTCGCGAGCCGCGGATCGGCCCCCTGAATCGCAGCATCCACCGCGGCGCAGGCCTGGGGGCTGCCTTCGATGAGCGACGCTTGCGCGGCCGCCCGCACCACCCGAGGGCTGGCGCTGCGCAACGCCCCGATCAACTGACCAACGTCGCCTTTGACGGCGAACGCCCGCACAGCAGCCAGCGCCAGCGGGACGATCTCGCCCTGCGCGAGGTGGGTCTTCATGGCCGCCGTCGCCGGCTCCAGATCGCCCAGCGCTGCGAGCGCGACGAAGGCATGTGCGCGCGCTTCGGTGGCCGCCTTTTGATTTGCGGCCAGCCTTCGCAGCGCAGGTCGCAGTGCGGGCGCCGGCGCGTCGATGGCGGCCCGAGCCGTGGCGATCGAGACGCGCTCATTGGGGTCGACGAGGCCGGCTGACAGACAGGCCGCCGACGTGCCAGCGAGCCCCTGCGCGGCGGCGATGCGCACCATGGGCCACGGATCCTTCGCCAGCACGTCACACAAGGCGGCGCCCCCTGCCCCACTGGCCGCTGCGGCCGCGCGCACTTCGGGGTCGGGCGAGGCCAACGCCGGCAAAAGAGCCGCATGGGCGCGCAACCGCTTGAGCGCCCGCGCAGCCTCACGGGCCAACGCGATCTCTTCTGGGCTCGCGTACCGCTGCATGACGACCGCGAGCGCCGATATCGCCGGGTCGGTCCCCAGCCGGCCGAGCGCGCGCGCCGCTAGGAGCCGGTCTGGCAGCGGCGCTTGGCTGTCGAGCATCGCCGCAACGCGGGCGGGCAGCCCATCAGCCAGGGCGCGGGCTATCTGCGCTCGACTCATGCCGCGCACCGACCGCAGCACCGCCGCATCGACGGGCTCAGCATCAACCTTGGACGCGGCAACAACCTTGGACGCGGCATCGGCCGCGGACCCAGCGAGGGGCGTCGGAGGCGCGCCAAGGGCGGCCACCAAGAACAGCGAGATCAAAAACCAACCTCCGTCGTCAGTCGAAGAGCAACAAGGCCACACCGGCCACGAGCGCCACGCCCCCCGCTACGAGCAAGACGTTCATCGCCGTTGCCTCGCTGCGGGCCGTCGCGTCGGCGGCACGCAGCTTCGCGCCCGTCTGGGCGTTCGCGTACGCATCGACGGTGCCCGAGTGCACGCCTCGCACGGCGCCCGCGGCCAGCAAGCTCACGCTGCCGCCGACGACAAGCAGCCATCCCGGCGTGGCCAAGTCGTAGTCCCGGCCGGGCCTGGGTGCATCGAAGGACCGACGCGCGCGTACAGACTCAGCCAGCACGACGATCTCACCGGGCAAGAGGTTGATGCGCTGCTGGGTGCCGTCGGCCTGCACCGCGTGCGTTCCCGGCTCGATCGGCGCGAGGCCATCGAGCGTCAAGGCGAACCCGTCCAGGCTAATGGTGCGGCGGTCGGCGCTGAAGAGGCCGGTGCGCACGACCGCGCCGTCAGCCACGATCTCGGCGCCCAGAGCGTCAGCGAGGCGATCCGCGACCCGGCCATCGAGGCGCTGCTCACCCATCTCGATTCGCCAGGCGAGGCGCCGCCGCTGCGCGCCCGTGGTCCGCGAGGCCTCAACCAAGACCCGCGTGCCCGCGCGCTGCACGGTCGCGTAGATCGCGCCGTCTGCGTCGACGGCCCGGGCCGCGCGGTTGGCGCAGTTGTCGTTGAGCTGTAAGCAGTCGAGCACGGTCAGCGTCTCGGCAGGCTCGAGCAGATTGCCCGCCCGGCGCGCGCCCCGTCGGCGCGACAGGCTGCGATCGATGGCGTCGCCGAGCGCGCGCGCCAACGGTGCGCTGCCGGCATCGAGCGCCGATGGCCGAATGACCACCCAGGTCTGCGCGCACACGGGCGCCACGACGCCAATCGACAGGAGCGCCATCCACAGAACTCTGCGCATCAATCGCGCTCGAACCGGAAACGCAAGCGGGCGGCGGGCTGGTCATCCGTCTCCCGCGAATAGAACTGAAAGTCGTCGTCTTCGGCGCGCAGCAAGAGTTGGACGCTGAAGCGCCCATCGCCGTTGAGCGCATCGGGCAACATGCCAAGGAGGGGGAAGACGACGAACTCATGGTCTCTCTGCCCTGCGGTCATCACGGCGCGACGCCGCATCATGTCCGGATCGTTCCAGGTGACCGTCGATTCGACCCAGGCCGTCCTCACGAAGCTCGCGTTCACCGGCACCGGATACCGCGGGTTTGGGCCCTCATGGGCCAGCAACAACTCCAGGTCTACCGCGCCGACAAGTCGGTCTGGTCGCAGCGCAAACCCGAGGAGGATATCGGCGCGCTCGCCCCGTTGCATGTCGCGTTCGAGGCGGAGCGACGCCCCTGAATCCTCACCAAACCGCCGGTCGCGCTCGTTCATCGAGAGCGTCGTATCGGCTGCGACGGCGACACAGAGGTCGTTGGGACCGCCACACTCCGGGCCCGTGAAGCCGAAGACGTCCGGCTCGGGCATCGGTTCGGGCATTGGCTCCGGCATCGGTTCGGGCTCAGGCGGACGCATGTCGTGCGGGGGCAAGGCCACGTCAACGCCCTCATCGGGCATGGCGGGTCGCGCGTCGATGACCGGCGCCATGTCGACGACGGGCCGCGCGTCCGGTGGGGGGCGCGCGTCGATCGGCAGAGCGTCACGCGGCGGCGCGGCGTCGAGGCCAGCGTCGAGCACGGGATCGCGCCCAGCGTCGATCGCCATGACCGCGGGTTGGCACAGGTCTTGGTAGCAAACCCCTTCGGCACATGGCGTTTCGTCATCGCACAGCTGCGCCTCGCGGAAGGCGTTAAACTCGCAACCGAAGGCGAGGACGGATAGCAAAAGGGGGGCGCGGAACATGAAAGCTACCATACGCGGCCCGCCGCCTCGGTGCACGCCCGGCGAGGAGACTCCGTCGACCGCGCGCCCTCTGGTAGGCTGGCCGCATGCGAATCTTGGCTCTATTGACCCTGCTTGCAGCGGTATCGACCGGGTGTGACGACCCCCGCCCGCGCTTCGACCCCGACCTCGACGCCCTGGTCGATGCGCGGGTCGACGACTCATCCGACGCCGCGGTGATCGGCGACGGCGCCCCCGATTCAGAGGCCGGCGCCGGGGCGGACGCGGGCAGTCCTGTTCCGGCGGACGCCACGTTCGCGGATGCGGCGGTGCGTGATGGCGCTCTGGATGCGGACGGCGCCTTGGGCCGAGACAGTGCCGTGGATGTAGATGGTGCGCTCGATCCCGACGGTGCGCTCGATCCCGACGGTGCGCTCGATCCCGACGGTGCGCTCGATCCCGACGGTGCGCTCGATCCCGACGGTGCGCTCGA
>JBNMOZ010000584.1:0-4066 GCA_051276005.1 Bradymonadia bacterium
CGCAGTCTCGGCTGCTGGCGCGATTGGCGGTCGGTCTGGTGGGGCGGGGGACCCACGCGCTGCGCATCGGGGTGCCGGTCGATTTGCGGCGCCATCTCGACGATGGGAGCGATGGGGGCGACAGCGGGGGGGACGGCAACCTGACCGGCGTCGCGCATATCGACGTCGATCCGAGCATGGACGCTGAGTCGGTCCAAGCCGCCATTCACGCCGCGGTCGACGCCCGCGCGGCAGAGGCCCACGCCTTGGCCGCCGATGCCGTCCGGGGCTATCCGCTCTGGCTCATGCGGTGGGCGGGCCGTCGCGCAGCGCAGCGCCAACGTGAGACGGGCCGGTATGCGGTGTCGGCGACGCTCAGTAACCTGGGCCGCTTGCCCCTGACGCTGGCAGGCGCGCGTGTCGAGGCGTGCTGCCTGCCGCCCTATAACCGGGGCATGCCGCTGCTCGTGACGTTGGTGGGCGACGCGCACGCCGCGCAGCTGGTCGCGGTGGCGCCGGCCGCGTTGGGCGACGCTGGGCGACTCGATGCGGCGCTCGATGAGATGTGTGCGGGGCTTACGCGATCGGCTTACGCTGTAAGCTTACAGCGTAAGCCCACTCTTTGAGTGGGTAGGCGCCCTACGCTGAACCGCGCCGTCAGCCGAAGAGATCAAGCTGGCGATCGATCACCACCGCGGGCTTTGCCTCGGGCGCTTTTGCCGGCTTGCTTTCGAGCTCGGGCTTGGCCAAGAGGATTGACTGCTCTGCGTCTGACAGGTCGACGTCGGGCAGGTCGAGCACGTAGCGCCGCCAGGTCAGCAGGCCGTTCGCGCGTCGCCGGGCGGTGCTCGCGCTGAGCTCGCTCATCTCGACGATGCGGCTGGTCAGCTCTTCGAGGCCGGGACCCCGCGCGGTGAGCAGGTCGGGGGCGATGATCTGCAGGGCGCGGCTGAACGTGATCGCATCATGCCAGACAGCCAGCTCTGCCGGCGTGCCGCGTTCGGTCTCGAGCAGGCGCTCACCCAGCGTCGCCACCCACAGGTCGCTGCCGTCATCAACCCGCAGCAGCCCGAGCACACGCGCCGCTTGGATGCGGTACTGCGCGTGGCGACGCGAGAAGTCGGTGAAGGCCATGACGGCGGCCTGGGTTCGCGACTCGTGGGCGACGGCGTGCACGATACGGCGAACCGAGGCCAAGTCGTTGGCCTGGGGAATGTCGAGGGTACGCATGGCTCAGCTATAGTCGGCAGGCGCCCGCGGGACAACCCATTCTCGTGGGCGCTGGCGCAGACCAATCAGACGAGGCCCGCGCGGCGCATCAACGCCTCGGGATCCGGGTCGCGGCCCATGAACTCACGATACAGCTCAGCGGGATCGCGGCTGTTGCCCTTCGACAGGATCAGATCGCGGAAGCGCGCCCCCTGTGCGGCGTCGAACAGGCGCTCGTCGCCAAACTGGGTGAACGCGTCGGCGTCGAGCACTTCGGCCCACTTATACGAGTAGTAGGCCGCCGCGTAGCCCGCGGGGCTCGCGAACAGATGGCCAAACCCGGCGATCATGGCGAAGTCGTCGGGCAGCGGCACCGTCGAGAACTGCTGGGCGATGGCGCGCGCGTGGTCGACGGGATCACCATCGGTCGCCGCGTCGAACTCGCGATGCAGCTTGAGGTCGACGGTCGCGAAGCTCAGCTGGCGCATCTGTGCGGTGGCGCCCTGGAAGGTGCGGGCGGCCTGCATGCGGGCGATGAGGGCGGCCGGCACCGGCGCGCCGGTCTCGTGATGCTTGGCGAACAGCGCCATCGCCGGCTCGGCCCAGCACCAGTTCTCCATGATCTGCGAGGGCAGCTCGACGAAGTCCCAGGCCACGTTGGTGCCCGCCAGGCTGCGCACCGGCACGTCGGTGAGCAGGTGGTGGATCAGGTGGCCGAACTCATGAAAGAGCGTCTGCACCTCGCGGTGGCTGAGCAGGGCGGGGCGACCCTCGACGGGCGGCGTGAAGTTGCCGCAGATGAGGCCGACATGCGGATCGCCGCCGTTGACCGGATCGCCCGTCATGAAGGGCCGCATCCAAGCGCCGCCGCGCTTGCCCGTTCGCGGGTACAGGTCGGCGTAGAAGATGCCCCAGCGCTGCCCGTCGGCGTCGTCGAGGGCATAGACCTGCACGTCAGGGTGCCAGGTCGGGCGATCGCTGAGCGGGGTCACGGTGACGCCATACAGCCGGTTTGCGACCTCGAAGAGGCCTTCGATGACCGTGTCGGCGGGCAGGTAGGGCCGCAGGGCTTCTTCGTCGAAGTCGAACTTCGCCTGGCGCAGCTTCTCGCCAAAGTAGCCCTGATCCCAGGCGGCCATCGCGGGGGCGTCGTCGCCCACCAGGCTGCGCCGAAACTCGGCCAGCTGGGCCTGTTCGGTCTCGAAGGCGGGGCGAGTGCGCGTCGTCAGACCCTCAACAAAGTCCCACGCTCGGGCGCCGTTGCGGACCATGCGCGGCTCGAGCAGCAGATCGGCGACGTCGGCATAGCCCAGCAGCTTCGCCTTCTCGGCCCGCAGGCCCAGGATCTTGCCCACGAGCGGCCGGTTGTCATGCGCCGCCAAGGTCGACCGCGTCATGTACGCGCGCCACACCGTCTCGCGCAGGCTGGTGTCGTCGGCGTAGCGCATGATCGGCATGTAGCTGGGGTACTGCAGCGTGATGCGATAGCCCTCGACGCCGGCGGCCTCGGCAGTGGCGCGGGCGGCCGTCACGGCGCGCTCGGGCAGGCCGGCGAGACGGACCGCGTCGGGCAAGTCGAGGTGCCAGGCGTCGGTCGCATCAACGGTGTTCTGGGCGAAGGTCGTGCAGGCCTCAGACAGCTCGACCTCGAGGGCTTGCAGCCGGGTCTTCGCGTCTGCCCCCAACGCCGCGCCGCTGCGCCTAAACGACGCCAGCGTCTCATCGACATATCGCCGCCGCACCGAATCCAGCGCGGCGCCCGCGTCGCTGTCGGCGAAGCGCTGCAAGACCGCGAAGATCTTCTCGTCGGTGCCAAGCTGGGCATAGAAGGCGCTGATGTCGGGGCGGGCCTTGTTATAGGCCGCGCGCAGATCGGCGTCGTCGAGCACCGACTCGAGGTGGTCGACCACCGAGAGCGTGACCTCGAGCCGATCGGTGAGCCGATCGAGGGCGCCGGCGGTCGCGTCCCAGGTGCACGGCGCGCCCCGCAGCGCTTCGAGGCGCGCGCGGCAATCCGTCAGCAACGCGTCGATGGCGGGCTCGACGTCGCTGGCCTCGATGCGATCGAAGGGGATCGGGGTGGCGGACGAGGCCGCGGCAAGGGCGAGGAGTGGGTTGTCTGTCATGGCGACATGATTGCGGGGTTTGCCGGGTTTGCCAAGGCAGGTTTGCCATGCGCGGGCAACTGCCTTAGCGTGCGCCCCCGCAAAGATGAGGCCCCGGATGCCGAGCTATACCCTGAAGATGGACCCCAGCGAGGCCCCGGACATCCGGCGGTTTCTGCTACAGCATGGGTTCGAGATCAAAGACGTCCCGCACACGATCTTCGGCGCGAAGGGGCCCGGCTGCGTCGCCAACTTCTACAAGTCAGGCAAGCTCTTGCTGCAGGGCAAAGAGGCCGACACCTGGCGCGGGTTGATGGGCGACGTGACCGCCGCGGCGCGCCCCTATCATTCGGCGCTCAGCAAGCACCCCAAGCCGCTGCCCGACCAGTGGATCGGCACCGACGAGGCAGGCAAGGGTGACTACTTCGGCCCGCTGGTCATCACCGGCGTCGCCATCAGGCGCAAAGACCTCGACATCTTGCAGACCCTGGGCGTCGACGACTCCAAGGCGGTCGCGGATGGACGAATTCGCGAGATGGTGCAGGGCATCGAAGCCCTCTGCCAGAGCGAGACGATCGTCATCAGCGCGGCCAAGTACAACCAGCTGCACCCGCAGATGCGCTCGGTCAATCGCATGCTCGCTTGGGGCCACGGCAAGGCCATCGAGGCATTGCTCGAACGCACCGACGCCAGCTGGGTGCTGATCGATCGCTTCGCGCAGATGCCCCAAATTCGCCGTGGGCTGGGGCCGTTGGGCCTTGAGGCGCGGGTCG
>JBNMOZ010000585.1:0-4060 GCA_051276005.1 Bradymonadia bacterium
TCTACGCGGTCAGCCGTCTACGCGGTCAGCCGTCTACGCGGTCAGCCGTCTACGCGGTCAGCCGTCGCGGGTCAGCCGGATGAAGCTCGCCTCGAGGCTGCTCTGACCGGGCCGCAAGGCCTGCAGCGACCACCCGGCCTCTACGATCAGCTTTGCGATCTGCCCCGCGACATCGTTCGGGGCGTCGATCCACAGGTCGCCGCTCCGCACCTCGACCGACCGCACGCTCTCCAAAGCCTCGATCTGCGCGGCGGCGGTCGCCAACTCGACCCCGCCGACCGTCACCCAGAGTCCGTCCTGCGCCATCAAGCGCGCCGGGGTGTCGTCGGCCACGATGCGCCCATGGTTGAGGATCAGCACCCGATCGGCGACGGCCTCGACCTCTTGCATGACGTGGCTGGAGAAGATCACGGTGCGATCGCTGCCGACCTGTCGGATGACCGCGCGCATGGCCACCCGCTGCGCCGGGTCGAGCCCGCTGGTCGGCTCATCGAGAATGAGCACCTTGGGATCGTGCAGGATCGCCTGGGCCAAGCCCACCCGCTGGCGGTAGCCTTTCGACAGCGTGCCGATGGGCCGCGTCTGCATATCGCTGAGGCCGCAGCGCTCAATCGCCGCCGCCGCAGCCTTGCGCGGTGACACGCCGCGCAGCTTCACCCGACGAACCTGCGCCACAAAACGCAAATAGCCCGCGACGGTGAGTTCTTCGTAGCAAGGCGCCGTCTCGGGCAAATAGCCCAGCTGCTCGCGGCTGCAATCGCCGGGCGCACCGACCGTATATCCCGCCACCCGCGCCGTGCCTGTCGTCGGCGCCAACAGTCCGGCAAGGATCCGTAAAGTGGTCGTTTTTCCCGCTCCGTTGGGCCCCATGAAGCCGAGGATCTGCCCCGCTGGGACCTCGAAGTCGATCCCCGCCAAAGCGACGACATCGCCGTAGCGCCGGGTCAGTCCAGCGACACTGATCATTGGTGAATTCGCATCGTAAGTTCTCGATTCCAATCCAATTTCTTTCGAGGTTGACGCCCCTGGGTCCGAGTGCTAGGTTCCGCCGAATTCGCGCCCTGTGGAGCTCCGATCCCTATGGATCCCCTTCAGATAAACGTCTCTCGCATGGCGGGCGGCGTCAACATCGACATCGACCTCACGGTCTTCATCCAGTTAGGGCTGTTCGTGGTCCTGATGATGCTCCTTAACAAGATGGTGTTCCAACCATTCTTGAAGAGCATCGAGCTGCGTGAAACCCGCACCGAGAAGGCCCGCGAAGACGCGGCGCTCATCAAGGCGCGCGCTGAGGCCTTGTCGACCGAGTACCGTGACGCCATCAAGACTGCCCGTGCCGAGGCGGCGAGCCATCGCCAGACCTTGCGCGATGGCGGTGTCGGCCAAAAAGACTCGCAGGTCGTGGCCGCCCGCGCTGCGGCCGCCGCGAACATCGCGTCGGCTCAGGTCAAGGCCGCTGGTCAATTCGAAGTCGCGCGTGCTGCCCTGCTTAACGACGTCGACGCGCTCTCGCAGCAAGTCGCCGGCAAAGTTCTCGGGCGGGGAGTCTGATGATGCGTTTAATCATCGGTCTACTTCTCTTGAGCAGCCCCGCGTACGCCGAGGGTGGCGGCTGGATGACGATGGTCTGGCACGCCGTCAACCTGGTCATCCTGCTCGTGCTCATCGTCAAATTTGCCGGCAAGGGTGTCAAAGCCGGGCTCGCAGCCCGCGCCGAAGCCGTCACGCAAGAGATCGACGACGCCAGCGCTCTGCATGCACAAGCCCAGACCATGCTCACTGAGTATGAGTCGAAGATGGTAGGCCTGCAGGCCGAGCTCGACACGATCCGCGCGCAGTATACGACGCAGGGTGAAGCCGAGAAGGCTCGCCTGATCGCCGAGGGTGAGGCCGAAGCCGCCCGTATCAAGGCCGACGCCGAGCGCGCCGCCCAAAACGAATTTACGCGGGCACGCGCTCGCCTCGAAGCCGAGCTGATCGACCGCGCGGTCGACGCCGCCGAGGACCTGATCAAGGCGCGCATGACGCCCGCTGATCAGCGCCGCCTGACCGCAGAGTATCTCAGCCGTCTCGAAGAGACGTCGCGGGCCTGAGCCCGAGAAGGAGCGAGAATGCGCGCCCCTGCCATCGCCCAACGTTGGGCGAAAGCTCTGCTCGACCTGGGTATTGAGCGCAACAACTTCGAACAGCTCGGGCGTGAGCTCGAGCGTGTCGCGAAGTTGTTCGCCGCCGACGAGCTTCGCGAGCTGTTCAAGAACCCCAAGTTCGACGTCAAGGCCCGCAAGGCCGTGCTCGCCGAACTGTTGCGTCGCGTGATGGTGAGCCCCGTCTGCCGCAACTTCTTGTTCTTGCTCGTTGACCGCAATCGCATCGCGATTCTGCCCGAGATCGTCGAGTCGTTTCATACCCTCGCCGACACTTGGGCTGGCCGCGTGCGGGCCAAGGTCACCGTAGCTCGGCGCCTCAGCGAGCCCGACGTGGCGCGCCTGCGCACGGTCTTGCAGAGGACCACTGGCCTCGAAGTGCATGTCGAGCAGGTCGAAGATCCGTCCATCATTGGCGGCATCATCACGCAGATTGACGACACGATTTACGACGGCAGCATCCGCGCCCAGCTCGACCGCCTGCGGGCCGAGTTGAAGGCGGGCTGACCCGGACCAGTTCACGACGTCGATGCCTCGAGCGCATCGACTTCGCGCGAATCGAATTCAGACTCAGGGGGCGCGCCGCGCCCGCCTCAGCAAGGGGTCTCGGTGACGAGACTCGGGAGAGCGACGGATGGACATCAGGGTCGAGGAGATCAGCCGGATCATCCGCCAGCAGATCGAGGACTACGACAAGAAGGTCGAAGTCAGCGAAACGGGCTCCGTGCTCGCCTGCGGCGATGGTATCGCCCGCGTCTACGGACTGTCGAACGCCATGGCCGGTGAGCTCGTAGAGTTCAAGGACGGCGTGCTCGGCATGGTGCTCAACCTCGAAGCCGACAACGTCGGTGTCGCGCTCTTGGGCGACGCAACGCGCATCAAAGAGGGCGACGAGGTCAAGCGCACTGGCCGCATCGTCGACGTCCCCGTCGGTGAAGCGTTGCTGGGCCGCGTGGTCAACGCGCTGGGCGAAGCGATCGACGGCAAGGGCCCGATCGAGTCGCCCCATCGGCGCCGCGTCGAGCTCAAGGCGCCGGGCATCATGCCCCGCAAGTCGGTGCACGAGCCGCTCGCGACTGGCCTCAAGGCCATCGACTCCATGGTGCCGATCGGCCGTGGCCAGCGCGAGCTGATCATCGGCGACCGCCAGACTGGCAAGACCGCTGTCGCCCTCGACACGATCATCAACCAGCGCAACACCGACGTGCACTGCATCTATGTGGCCATCGGCCAAAAGCAGTCCACGGTCGCGCAGGTCGTCGCCAAGCTCGAAGCGTATGGCGCGATGGAATACACCACCGTCGTCGCCGCCAGCGCCGCGGAGCTTGCGCCGCTGCAATTCCTCGCGCCGTTCACCGGCTGCACGATGGGCGAGTACTTCCGCGACAACGGCAAGCACGCGGTCATCATCTATGACGACCTCTCCAAGCAGGCCGTCGCCTACCGCCAGATGTCGCTGTTGCTGCGCCGTCCGCCGGGCCGCGAGGCGTACCCGGGCGACGTGTTCTACTTGCACAGCCGCCTGCTCGAGCGCGCCGCGAAGATGAACGACGAGAACGGCGCGGGCAGCTTGACTGCTCTGCCGATCATCGAGACCCAGGCCGGCGACGTCTCGGCGTACATCCCGACCAACGTGATCTCGATCACCGACGGTCAGATCTTCCTCGAGACCGACCTGTTCAACTCCGGCGTTCGCCCGGCGATCAACGTGGGCGTCTCCGTCTCCCGCGTTGGCAGCGCTGCGCAAACGAAGGCCATGAAGAAGGTCGCGGGTACCCTGCGACTCGACCTGGCCCAGTACCGTGAGCTGCAGGCCTTCTCGCAGTTCGCGTCCGATCTCGACGAGATCACGCAGAAGATGCTCAAGCGCGGCGAGCGACTGGTTGAGATTCTCAAGCAGCCGCAGTACTCGCCGC
>JBNMOZ010000586.1:0-4059 GCA_051276005.1 Bradymonadia bacterium
AAGTAGCCCGGCTCGCCGCCGATCTTTTCAGCGCAGGCCCGACCCGCCCCGCCCCCCGGCGGCGCCCCGCGCTCGTTGCGCACCCTCAGCACCACCCGCCGCCGCTGGGACCGGCGCTGCCACAGCGGGTTGCGATCAAGAACAGGCGCGTGAATGGGTGCATGCCGTGATGATCCATCGCGCCGCCAGCGCAGGCAACACGCAGCCTCAAGGGCGCACGGGCGGCCTTATCACGCTGGCTTATCGGCCGGTGTTATCCGGCCCCGTCGCATGATAATTGAAATCGCGCGTCCCCTTATCAGGCGTGCATTTACGACGAATTCGCACCGGAAGATTTAGACCGGATTATTGCTGCCAAAAGTTTGCGGGCATTCGATATGCGGTCTATAGGTTTGCAGGTGGCGCAGGCCACCTTGCCGAAGCGCCACATCGGCGCTCGGCGCGAACAACGAATGTGTGAGGTCGTTTTGAAGAAGACCAACGAAACTCAGACGACCACAACGGTCGTCACCGAGACCCTGACCGCCTTCGAAGAGCGGGTGCTGCGCATGCGCACTGGCGCTGCGCTTGCCCCCGGCGAAGCCCTCGGCAACAAGCTCGACAACGTGCGGCCTCAGGTGCGCGCCGATGTCGAAGCCCGCCTGCTGCTGATGGAGGCCCAGCTGCTCGCGGACATCGCGCCAGATCGCATGGCCGAGCCCGTCCAGAGCCCCCGTAAGACCCGCATCATCGACGCCCTCGCCGCCCTCGACGAGGACTGACGCGCCCCAGCGCGCGCCCCGGCGTCTCGGGCAGCCACTTCCGATTGCCCTGACCCAAACGCGCCGCCCCAAATCTGCTAAGCTCCCCGCGATTTTCGAGATCATCGGGATGTGGGTTTATGTGGGTTCGGACTCTCCTTCTGCCGCTGCTGACTTTGGCCGGCCTGCTCGTGCCCAGCGTGATATTTCCGCTTGAGGCGTTGGCGCAGACCACGCCCCGCGTGCTGGTCATCTTCGACACCTCGGGCTCGATGCTCTGGGACTACGAGGGCGGCTTGGACTGCTATGGCGACGGCAGCGGGCGCTATCCGCATCGCGGCGCCTGCGGCTTGGGCAGCCGCATGTTTCACGCCAAAGACGCCCTCTCACGCATCATCAACGACAGCCCCGGCTTCGAGTTTGGGCTGATGCGCTACGGCCAACTCGAGCCGGGTGACGCGGGCTTCGGCGATCGTCAAACCGCCGTGGGCGCCCAGTATCGCGCCGAAGATCGCACGATCCAGCAGTCGAACTACGACGGCGCCAGCAACGCCTGCGGGCCGGCCGACATGCTGGTCGATCCCGGCCCCATGAGCCGCCCAAGCGTGCTGCGCTGGATGGATGGCCGCGAGCGCTATCCCGACGACAAGGAGCTGCGCGGCAACGGGTACACCCCGCTGACCGACAGCATGCTCAGCGCCCGCGCCGAGTTGACCCGCCTGATCAGCAACGACGTCGAGTCGGAGTGCCGGCCGTACTACGTGCTGCTGCTCACCGACGGCTATCAGCAATGCCCCGACGCCGACGCGAGCGACCCGAACGTACGCGCTGGGGTGGCCTTTGAGCTGGCGCTGACCACCGGCAGCCTGCGCGATCTCAACGTGCAGGGCGCCCGCAAGGACGTGCGCACCTTCGTGGTGGGCTTCGGCCCCGGCACCGCCTTCGCCACCGAGCTCGACACCATGGCCCGCGCCGGCGGCACGGCGGTCAACGCCAACGGTGACCCCGACCCGTTCTTCGGCAACGCCTACCAGGCCAACAACCCGCGCGGCCTGGCCGCGGCCTTGGGCGACGCCATCGGCAACGCCCAGCCCGTCGAGCGCTGCGACGGCCTCGACAACGACTGCGACGGCCGCATCGACGAAGACTTCCCCAACCTGGGCCGCCCCTGCCGCGAAGGCATCGGCGCCTGCGGGCGCGCGGGCACCATCGTCTGCGCCGACGACGGCACCGCCACCTGTACGGCCGAGCCCGGCGACCCCCGCGACGAGATCTGCGACAACGACGACAACGACTGCGACGGCCAGGTCGACGAGGGCCTGCTCAACGGCTGCGGCGGCTGCGGTGACTTGCCGATGGAGCTGTGCAACGGCCTGGATGAAGACTGCGACGGCGCGGTGGACGAAGGCGCGCTCAACCGCTGCGGCGACTGCGGCGGCGAGCCCGACGAGGGCTGCGACGGGGTCGACAACGACTGCGACGGGCGCACCGATGAAGGCGCGCAGAACGCCTGCGGCGAGTGCGGCGTGGTGCCGATAGAGGTCTGCGACTGCGACGACAACGACTGCGACAACAGCATCGACGAAGGCCTGGAGTGCCCGCGCTGCAACTGCGACGCGAGCCCCGAGGTTTGCGACGGCGCCGACAACGACTGCGACAACCGCATCGACGAAGGCGCGCTCAACGCCTGCGGCGAATGCGGCGTCGTGCCCATCGAAGTCTGTAACGGCCTCGACGAAGACTGCGACGGCCGCATCGACGAGATGATCGCCGCGGTCGGCGAGCCCTGCGGCGACGCGCTGGGTCAATGCCAGGCCGGCCGCCTGGTGTGCCGCGCTGGATCGCTCATCTGTGACGGCGAAGTTCAGTCCGAGTCGGAGATCTGCGACACGCTCGACAACGACTGCGACGGCATCGCCGACGAGGGCGCCTATAACGCCTGCGGCTGGTGCGGCGCCGAGCGCGACGAGATCTGCGACAACATCGACAATGACTGCGACGGCGCGCGGGACGGCGAGCGGCTGTGCCCCGACGACACCGACGCCTGCGTCAACGGCGAGTGCGCCCCGCCCTGCGAGATGGGCGAGTGCTTCGACAACCGCATCTGCGTCGACGGCTTCTGCCTGGAGCCCTGCCGCAACAGCGACTGCCCCAGCGGCTGGGTGTGCCGCGACGCGGTGTGCCACGATCCCTGCGCGGGCATCGACTGCCCGTCGGGTCGCTACTGCACCTTGGGCCAATGCGTCGAGCTGGATTGCTACGGCGGCGCCTGCCCGTCGGGCCAAATTTGCCAGGATGGCGAGTGCGAGCCCGACCCATGCGCGGCGGCGCAATGCGATGCCGGTCAGGGCTGCGTCGACGGACGCTGCTTCGATGATTGCAGCACCATCACCTGCCCCACCGGCCAAATTTGCGCCAACGGCGAGTGCATCGTCGACGACTGCGCGCGCACCAACTGCGGGTACCCGCGGGTGTGCGACGAGGGCGAGTGCGTCGACGATCCCTGCGCTGACGTGGTGTGCCCGGTGGGCCGATCGTGCATCGACGGCCTGTGCGCCGACGATCCCTGCATCGGCGTGGTCTGCCCGAACGGCGCGGTCTGTCGCAACGGTCGCTGCCCCGGCATCGGTCGCCAAGAAGATCCGGGCGGCGCCAACGAGCCCGAGATGCAGCCGCCCATGCCTGACGCGCCGCCGGCCACTGACGATTGCGCCTGTGACGTGGACGGCAACGGCCCGTCGGGCTGGTGGCTGATGCTGCCGGCGCTCGCCCTGGGTCTGCGCCGCCGCCGGTAGCGCCGCTCCTGCGATGCCGCGACTCTTCCCGGCAGAAGGGCGAGCGCGCGCTACTTCTTGAGGATCGCCGTCAACTCGGCGATCTTCGCCTTCGCGGCTTTCGACGGCCGCAGGTGGTTGGCGCTTTGGAAGGCCTGCAGCGCGCCCTGCTTGTCGCCCTGCGCTGCCTTGACCAGCCCCAAATTGAACTGAATGATGCCCCGAGTCTTGCCCTCGGGATACGTCGTGCGGGCCGCCTGCAGGTCAAGCATTGCGCCGGCCAAATCGCCCGCCTTGTAGCGCAGGTAGCCCCGCTCGCTCAGGTAGGTGGTGCGCCCCGGAGACGCCGCCAGGATCGCGTCGAAGCCGGCCACGGCCGCCTTGAAGTCACCCGAGTTCGCCGCCATTCGCGCCGCCTTGAGCGCGCCGGCCACATCGATCCCCATGCCAACCGCCGCGCACTTGCCGCCCCTGAAGGCGAACCACTGCGCGTCACGCGCGGGATCGCAATCGACATACCCCAGCGCGCCGTCACCGCGACGCAC
>JBNMOZ010000587.1:0-4055 GCA_051276005.1 Bradymonadia bacterium
GGGGGGGGCCCCCACCGCCCTGCTCGACGTGGGCGCCGATGCGTTCGCCGCCGTGACCCCGATTCGCTTCGTGCTCGGGCCCGAGCCCGCCGATTTACGCGGGCGTGGCCTCGAGGTCGCGGGCTTCTTGCAAGGGCGCCAAGGCGCGCCGTCTGCGCTGCACTTTCTCGACCCGATCGACCTGACCAGCAACGACGAGATCGCCGTGCCCGGCGACTTCACGCGGGTCGAGATGCACAAGTTCGGCACCGAGCAGCGCGTCCTGCTCGAAGAAGAGCGGCTGAGCCTGAAGTACATTCGCATCATCGAGCCCAACGCCAACGCGCGCCGCCGCGCTGAGTTGGGCTCCTATCGCCAGCTGAGCTGGAAGGTCGGGCCCGACCTCGACAACGACGGCACGCCCGAGATCCAAGTGGTGGGCGGCTCTACAGAAGACGGCGTCAACACCGAGATCGCCTGGTTTCGCATGCAAGACGGCCGGCTTGTCTACACCATCGAGGCCGAGCGATCTGCGCGCTTCATCCCCGCGATGGGTGCCTCGGGCAAGGGCCCCGTGCCGCTCGATTTGGACGGGTGTGAGGGCGTTGACCACGTCGCATTGCGTCAGGGTGCCGAGGGCGCCGCGGGCACCCGGCCGACGCGCGTGCACGTCTATGGTGAAGACGGGCGCATCGAATGGCGCAGCGCGCCCTACTCGTCATTCGCGCACGCGCTCGCCGTGGCCGACCTGGATGGCGAGCCGCCTGCCGAGCTGATCGAGCTGCGCGCCGATGAAGAGAATGAGGCTCGCGTTCGCGTCTACCGCACAATCCTGGAGTAGCGCTCTGGGTCTGGCCGCTACGCGTCGCGCCCCGTCCCATAGAGATCCAGCCGGCGATCGACCCACGGTCGGACCGTCCCCGTGCGCTCCGTGCGGCGCAACAGATCCAGGTCCAAATCTGCGATGAGCATCATCTCGACGTTGGGGGTGGCCTCTTCGAGGATCCCGTCTCGCCCGAAGTGCACGTCCGAGGGGCACAGCACGGCTGACTGCGCGTAGTGAATGTCGGCGCCTTCGACGTCGGGCAGGTTGCCGCACACGCCGCTGGTCACCACGTACACATGGTTCTCGATGCAGCGCGCCTGGGCGCACGACCGCACGCGCATGTGTCCCGATCGCTGGTCGGTGTTGTAGGGCACGAAGAGCACCAGCGCGCCTTGTTGGCGCAGCCGGCGGCACAGCTCGGGGAACTCGATGTCGTAGCAAATCGGGATGCCAATCTTGCCGCGATCAGTGTCGAAGGCGTGCATCTCGTCGCCGGCACACACCCCCCACCACCGCGCCTCGGCGGGGGTGATGTGCACCTTGCGCTGGCGATCGATGCGGCCGTCGCGGTGGAACAAATAGGCCACGTTGTAGAGCACGTCGTCTTCGACGATCAGGTGACTGCCGGCGATGATGTTGATCGCGTGGCGCATGGCCGCCTCGCTGAAGAAGGCCTCGTAGGCGCCCGTGAACTCGTGCAGCCGGCGCGCACCCAGAGCGGGCCGAGCCGCGGGGACCAGCGCCAGCAGCTGGTTGGTGAGCAGCTCGGGGAAGAGCACAAAGTCGGCGCGATAGTCGGCGGCGGCGTCGATGAAGAACTCCAACTGGGCCGCGAACTCGTCGAATGACTGCACCGGGCGCACGCGATACTGCACCGACGCGACCCGCATCTTGCGCGGCGGGCGTGGGCCGGGCGGGCGATAGTCGGGGCTGGCCCAGAACATTTGCACGGCGTGACCGCGCGACTGGGTGTCCTCGGGCAGATAGCCGTAGAGCACCTGCCGCACCACGAAGCCGTTGGCCCGCTGCGAGGTGAGCACGCCGTCGCGGATCGTCTTGCTCAGCACGCCGTCGAGGTAGGCCTCAGGCGTCAAGTCGGGGTAGCGATACAGCCGCGGCATGCGGGCGCCGATGATGATCCGCTTAAGGTTGCGCCGGCTGCACAGCTGCTTGCGCGCCTCATAAATGCGCCGCGCCAGCCGCATGCCGCGATGGCGCGGATCGACGGCGATGTCGAGGCCGTAGAGCGAGTCGCCGTCGTTGGTGTGGTTGCCAAACAGGCCCTCACCGCTGGCCTGACCATAGGTGTGCGGATCGACATAGTCTTCGGCGAAGACGATGGCGCTCGACGAGGTGGCGACCACGATGCCGTCGAGCTCGACGCCGATCTGTCCGTCGGGGAACACGCGGGTCTGCGCGGCCCACTCTTCGAGCGTCCACGAATCCATCGTGGGGAAGCAGCGGGCGTGCAGGGCGACCACCGCGTCGAAGTCGTCGACGGTCAGCGGTCGCACCACGAGCCGGCGGTCGACGCCATCGGCAGGCGACGCGTCAGCGGTCGTATCTTCAGCGGGCATGGGCGATTCGATCGGCGTCGAGCAGCGCGAAGCTCATGATGCGGTACGCCAGCCGGGCGGCCACGAAGTCGGGCCCGTGAAAGCCGTCGATGGGGGCGAGCTCGTTGACGTCGGCGCCCACGACGCGCCCGGCGACCCGCGCGCATTGGTGCAGGATCGGCATCACGTCGTCCCAGAACAGGCCGCCGGGCTCGGGGGTGCCGGTGGCGGGCATGAGCGCCGCGTCCAGGCCGTCGAGATCGAAGGTGATGTACACCGGCCGCCCCGCGAGCGGCGCGCAGATCTCTTCGGCATCGTAGGTCTTGCGGTGCCGGCCCCAGTGCATGTGTACGCGGCCGGGGTTCGCGTCGAGCCAGGCGGCCCCCTCGGCGGAGATGTTGCGGATGCCCACCGACACCACCTCAAGGTTCGGCGCGTCCAGGCACCGGCGGATGGCCGACGCGTGGCTGAAGTGCTCGCCGTCATAGCCATCGCGCAGGTCGGCGTGGGCGTCGAAGTGCAGCAATATCAGGTCGGGGTGACGCGCCAGCAGCGGCCGGATCGCGCCGGGGGTGACGCTGTGCTCGCCGCCGAAGACCATGGGAAACTTGCCCGCCGCGACGACGGCCTCGACCTGGGCCGCCAGCTGCTCCAAGGCGACGGGGATCGACGGCGCGATGGGCACCGGCTCCAGGGTCGCGACGCCAAACTCGAGGGCCGGCTCACACCAGAACAAATCGTCGAACGTCTCGACCTCGGCGCTGGCCTTGAGCATGGCCTGTGGGCCCCGCGCCGTGCCGCCGCCGTAGCTGACGCTCGCCTCGAGGCCGAAGGGGATGACGACGGCCTTGGCCGCCTCGACGTCGACGCCATCGAGCGCCAGAAACCCATCCTCCGAGGGCAGGTAGCGCAAAGCGTGGGCCGGTCGCTCGGGCGTACGTCGATCGCTCACGCGTCGCTCAGTCACAGGTCGCTCGGTCACAGGTCGCTCGGTCACGGGCGCCGTCACTTCTCGAACAGCCGGGTGAAGCGGTGCCGCGGGCGATCGCGCCAGTTTCCGCGGTGGTAGACGTCCGACATGATCAGCGGCAGCACCGAGGTGGCCTCGGCGTAGACCATCTGCTCGTGCACCAAGTCGACCTTGCCCCAGGAGCAGGCCTCTTTGAGCGTCGACGACGAGCAGGCGCCGTCGCGCACATCGGCCACGGTGATCTGCACGGCGTAGCGGTGCATGTCGACGTCATGGCCCATCATCTCGGCGCAGACGACGGTGTCTTGGGCGAAGTTCTTGGGCACGCCGCCACCGATCATGAACAGGCCGGTGGTGCCGGCCGCGATCTTGATCTCGGTGAGCTCCCTGAAGTCGGCGACCGAGTCGATCGCCACGTGGCCGTCGGGCTTGCCGATCTGGTGGGTGACCAGCCCGAAGCCGGCGCTGCAGTCGCTGAACGCGGGGCAGAAGATCGGCACGTCATGCTCGAAGGCGGCCTGCACCAAGGAGTCGGACTTGACCGCGTGGTGGGTCAGCCAGCGACCCATCTCTTTGATGAACGAGCGCGACGAGCGGGGGCCCGCGGGCAGCTCATCGGCGATGGCGCGCAGGGCGTGATCGCAGGCCTGCAGGTCGTGCTCGTCGATGTACGTGTCGTAGATGCGGTCGATGTACAGGTCGCGCAGCTCGCGATCGTCGGGGA
>JBNMOZ010000588.1:0-4041 GCA_051276005.1 Bradymonadia bacterium
CGGCGCCGATCTCATGCCATACCCGCCGCCTAAAAAAAAGCGACGTGGGCTCGGCCTCAATGAGCAGCCGCGCAACAGTGCAACTGAAAAAAATCAGGTCTTTCATGCGTCTTAGGGGTGCATCGGCTGTGGCAGTTGTGGTTCACTCCGCCGGCTAATGAGTTCATTCAACACTGCCTTTTGGGGAGGCAGAGGGGGTTTCATATGAAGCAATTGCAGCGGCTTACCTTCGCGGCCATGGCGTGTTTCGCCATGCCTGCGCTGGCTGCCGACCACTTGGACAGCCCGTCGGTTTTGGCCGACGCCAGCACCGACATTCTCGACTTCTACGCGTTCATGACGCCGGGCGACGACAGCAAGATCACCATGATCATGACCGTCTCGCCGTTCGCCGAAGCGGGCGCGACCTTCAGCGACGCCGCGGACTACACGTTCTGGCTGGCCGCGGGCGACGACTCGCTCTACGCGGTCAACTGCACGTTCACCGGCGAGACCTTCAACTGCGACGCGGGCAACGGCATTGAAGCTGCGGGCAACATCGGCATGCGCGCCGACGGTGACCTGATCTCGGCCTGGGCCGGCCTGGCGGACGATCCCTTCTTCTTCGACCTCCTCGGCTTCCAGAACGCCGTGGGCGCGAATGATGACGCGAAAGCCTTCTGCGTCCTCGATCCCGACGGCGGCGGCAACGGCGACACGTTCGCAGGCGCCAACGTCAATGGCATCGTCATTGAACTCGGTACGTCGGCCTTCGTGCCCGACGACGATCCGGTCTTGGCCGTTTGGGTCACCACTTCGCGGCGGGGAGGCTGATTATCATGCGTAGCACCGATATGAAGACGATCCTCCTCGCGATGTTCGCGACTGCTTGCTTCAACGTGGGCTGTGACGACGACGATGACGACACCGGCGCCGGCGGCGCTGGTGGCGGCGCCGACATGGGCGAGACTGCTGGCGGCGCTGGCGGCGAAGGCGGCGAAGGCGGCGCAGGCGCAGCCGGCGGCGAAGGCGGCGGCGCTGGCGGCGAAGGCGGCGAAGGCGGCGGCATGGATCCGACTTGCGAGTCGGAGTGCGGCCGTCTGGCCGACTGCTCGGTCGCGTCCGATTCGTGCCCTGGCATCACCGCCGAAACACGTGACGCGTTCGCCGATGGCTGCGTCGAGACTTGCGCCGGGATGCCCTCGCTTTTGGCGTTGACGAGCAGCCAGAGCGAGTGCGAGCCCCTCATCGCGACCCTGAGCGGCATCAACGCCACCTTCCGCGAGACCTGCGAAGGCGGCGGCGAGGGCGGCATGGGCGGCGAAGGCGGCATGGGCGGCGAGGGCGGCGGCCCGGACCACTTCCCCGCCGGCGACCAGATCGACCGCATGGGTCGCGCTGCGATCACCACGGCGCTGATCGGCGCCGACGACAAAGACGCGTACAACCAGGACTCGGCCGTTGAAGGCTGGGAAGCGGCCTGGAGCGACAAGCTCGTCGCTGGCCTGACCGCCGCGGATACGCTGGACGGCGTCAACGAGAACACCTTGCTGCCGCCCGCGGCGCTCGGTCCGTTCTTGGCCAATGACTTGCTGCTGGTCGACACCAGCAAGCCCTTCACCGACGCGGGTTACCTCACCGTCGAGCTCGCGCTCGTCGGCGTCATCCCCGAGGGCACCAGCGGTGGTCGTTCGCTCACGCAGAACATCATCGACCTGACCTTGTCGGCCGTCATCGGTACCTTCAACGAGGCCGGCACTTCGCCCGCGTTGGACACCAACTGGGACTGCGTCGACGCCAACGATGTACCGTTCCAGGACGCGTTCCCCTACTTGGCGCCCGCGAACTGATTCGGGACGCTCAGTGACACGACCCACCGCATTCGGGTGGGCTTCGCCCGCCATCGTGCTGGCGACCCTCACCCTGGCAGCCTGCCAGGGTGAGCGACCCGCCCCCCCTTCTCAAGACCCTGCATCCACCGCGTCCTCGACGCCTGAGTCTGCGGGTATCGCTGCACCCAACACCGCCGCGTCCGGCACCTTCGCGCCCACCAAGCGCGTACTGCCGGCAAACACGATCGACGTGCACGGCGTCAAGTCGGCCACCCTCGCCCCCACTCAACTGGGGCCTGAGGGCCCGATGACGGCGCGTTCGACGAGCGCCGGCATCTACTTACGCAACCTCAAGAGCCGCAAGATCTCCATTGGCAAGCGGCTCGCCAAGAGCCCGACCGGCAGCAGCGCTCTGTCGCAGTTGGCCGGCTGGCATATGGAGCAACAGCTCCTCGACGGCGATCCGACCCATGCCGACAAAGCGCTCGCTGCGCTCGACAAGGCCATCGCGAGCACGCCCGATTCGCGCGCGCTGCGCCTGCGTCGGGCGGGCGTCTTGGGGCACCTGCATCGATTCGCCGACGCGCAGGTCGATGTGGAGTTCGCGCTCAAGGGCGATCCGACCAACCCCACCGCCCGACGGGCGCTGGGCAAGGTGTTGCAGAACCGCGGCAAGTATGCCGAGGCGAAGCCGCACCTGGCGGTCGCGCCATCGCGCCCGACCTATCGCGATCTCGGTGAGCGCGCCGGCAACCTCTTCAAGGACGGCAAGGTCGACCGCGCTGATCACACGCTGCGCATCGCGGCTGCGACCTATCGAGACGTGCACCCGATCCCGTTGGCCTGGATCGATCTGCAACGCGGCCTGCTGCGCCTGCGGACCGGTCGCTGGGCAGAGGCGAAGCCGTTCTTCGAGACGGCATACAATCGGCTGCCGACGTACTACCTGGTCGCCGAGCACCTGGCCGAGGTCGAGGCCAAGCTGGGCAATCACACCCGTGCGCTTGAGCTGTACGACGCTGTCGTGAGCCAGACCCACCTGCCGGAGTTCATGGCCGCCCGCGCGGGCGTGCTCGCCGACATGGGGCGCAAGGCCGACGCAGAGGCCGCGTTGACCGAGGCTGACGCGCGTTGGGATGCCCTGATGGTCGCCCACGGGTCTGCCTATGCGGCCCACGCGATCGGGTTCTGGCTCGACGACCGACCCAACCCGGCCAAGGCCCGCAAATGGGCCGACGCCAACCTGAAACTTCGGCGTGACGCGGAGTCGCTCGTGATGGCCGCCCGAGCGTACGCCGCTACGGGCGACAAGGTCGGCGCCCGTGCGATGCTCGAAGAGGCGTTGCCCAATGGCCCGAACGTCGACGAATTCCACGTCGACGTCGCCGACGTCTATCGCGCGATCGGTGAAGAAACAAAGGCCGCAGCGGCGATCGCCCGAGCCAAAGCGCTCAACCCGAAGGCGCTTTGATCCACTCAGATACCCATCTGGGTTGATTCGCACGCCCGGCATCGTCAATATCTCGACGATGTCGCTGCGCACTCTCTTCCTACTCATGGGCCTCGTGACCAGCGCGATGATCGCGGGCGTGATCTACGCCAAGGTCTTGCGCGCTCCCGAAGACGCTCGGGTCACCATGGCTGAGCAGCGCGCGATCGATCGCGTGTGCGACGTGCAGTGCTCTGACCGCGCGCCCGAGTTGAGCGCTCAAACCGACTCACCCGAAGAGTTGCAGCAGCTCGCGCGCGCTTGCGTCGCGCAGTGCCGAACCGTGATGCACGACAAGTACCTGCGCTCCATCCGCTGAGCCCTGGGTTCGCCCCAGACGGGCGACCCGGCCTACCATGACACCAACAATATTCTGAGCACGCGGCGCAGACTCGTTTGTCGCGGCCAGTGATTTGATCCGGGGGATTGATGATGAAGAGCTTCCTGACGTTCTTGTTGAGCGCGGGTCTCGCGATCGGCTTTGTCGGTTGTGACACCGAAGAGACCGTAGGCACAGACGCAGGCACGGGTGACGGCGGTGCTGGCGGCGAAGGCGGCGAAGGCGGCGTTGGCGGCGAGGGCGGCGTTGGCGGCGAGGGCGGCGTTGGCGGCGAAGGCGGCGTTGGCGGCGTTGGTGGCGAAGGCGGCGTTGGCGGCGAAGGCGGCGTTGGCGGCGAAGGCGGCGTTGGCGGCGAAGGCGGCGAAGGCGGCGTTGGCGGCGTTGGCGGCGAAGGCGGTCAG
>JBNMOZ010000589.1:0-4019 GCA_051276005.1 Bradymonadia bacterium
GGCATCACCGGCGCCGGCGATCGCCGCCCAGAACTGCAATCACCGCGTCCCGAACACGGCCGACTGTCCCGATGATCTGCCCGCTATCCTGCGCTCAGGGCCCGACGGCAACTTGAACGACGCGGCCGATCTCGAGCTGAAGTTTCGGTGCCTGGCGACGCTGGGCACGGGCGGAGACGGCATCGAGATGGGCCTGGAGTCGATGCGGCGTGCGCTGTCGTGCTCGGGGCCAAACGCGGCGTCTTTTGGTCCCTGTTGCCGTCTGGACGGCACCTACGACCCGTCCTGCGCGCCCGAGCCCGGCGAGGAACCTGACTTTCTGCGCCCAGACGCGATCCTGGCGGTGGTCTTCATCTCTGACGAGGACGACTGCTCAGATCCGGCGGCCAACCCCGGGGCCAGCAACCGCGTGATTTGCAAATATGGGGCAGGGGACTCGGATGGCGACGGCGTGCCCGACGGATTTCGCGATCCTGATCTGTGTCCCGATGGCGCGTCGGCCTGCTTCGCCCGCGAATGCGGCGGGTTGGACGCAGAGACCTGCCGCGCCCAGCGGTGCGCCATCGACAAGACGGCCAACCATCATTGCGTCTGGCAGCGCGATCGCCTGACGCCGGTGACCGACTATCGCCGTTTTCTCACGGGCTTGAAGGCGCGGCCCCGGGAGTCAATTCTGGTCGCGTCCATCGTAGGCGAGCGGGCGTACACTCATGATGCGGGCAACTTGGTGCGTTTCGAGGCGGGCACGTACGCCGACGCGCGGTGTGATCCGGCCGATGAGGCCTTCGACGAGCAGGTGCACCGCACCGAGGCCTGCTGCCCCGGCGGGATTTGTCCCAGCACGCCCGAGCCGTCTTGCGACTCGGGCGACGGACAAGCCTACGCGGGCCAGCGCTATTTGGAGTTGGCCGAGCAGTTCGGCGACACTGGCGTCGGCTGTCCAGAAGGCGCCGAGGGCATCGACGCAGAGTGCAATTCGATTTGCACCGACGACCTCTCTGCCCCGTTGCGCGCCATCAGCGATCTCACGCAGACATTGCTGCGCACCTATTGCCTGGACGCGCCAGCGGCCTGTCGGGTCATGGACGAGGATGGGCCGCGCGCATGTCGGGGCGTCGATGAGCTGGCCGAGCCGAGTCACTATCGGGTGCGCGTTCGCACCCGCTGCGCGCGTGCGGTCGAGCAGGGGGGCGATTGCGCGTTGGTGGAGGACCGCATTTGGGGCCCCGACGCGTTTGAATTGCGCTTCAATGAGCCCACCTGCGCCGGCGGCATGCTGGTGCGCTTGAAGTCGAGCGTGCCCCCCGGCAGCGAGCTTAGCATCGACTATCAGGTGGAGTTCGCCCGATAAGACGTCGATTTTTTTGGGGATGCTGATTCCTGCACCCCCTGCCGGAGCACCGCAACGGGCCTTTCTTCGCGGCGGCATGTTCGCATAATCTGAGTCTTGACGGTATCAGCCACGATTGACGCCCGAGACGGTCGTTTGTACCGTGCGCAGGACGCATAGCTTTGATCTGGGGGAGGCGATGAAGAATCGAATCATGACGCTGGGAAGCAGCGCCGTCTTGTGGAGCCTCGTGCTCGCCTGTGTGGCCTGTGTCGGGCACCCGGTCGAGCCGCTCGACAACGTGATCACCGCCGTGAACCGGCAAGAGAATCGTCTGCCCGCCAAGACCAAGCTCGACTTCCTGTTCGTCGTCGATAACTCGGGCTCGATGTGCCAGGAGCAGGACAACCTGGGGCGCAACTTCGACGCGATCTCGCGGTTCTTACAGGAGCTCGGCGACTCCGCCGACTATCGCTTGGCCGTGACGTCGACCGACCTGCAAAACGCCGAGCAGAGCGGCCGCTTCTTGTCGTCGCCCGCGGCGCCCGTTGCCTCGCTCAACTGCCGCGACGGCAACGATGAGCCGCTCGTGCCAAACACGGCCGACTGCCCCGACGATCTGCCCGCGATCCTCGCGTCTGGCCGTGAAGGCAACGTGGGCGATCAGGCCGACCTGGAGCGTAAGTTCCGCTGCCTGGCGACGCTGGGCACCGGCGGTGACGGCTTCGAGAAGGGCCTCGAGGCCATGCGCCTGGCGCTCTCGTGCCGCGGTCCCAACGCAGCGCGCTTCGGTCAGTGCTGCGTCGACGGCGCGTACGATCCCACCTGCACGATCCCCATCGGCGCGCCCGAGCCCGACTTCCTGCGCCCCGACGCGATCCTGGTCGTGGTCATCATCTCTGACGAGAACGACTGCTCTGACCCCTCCGCGAACCCGGCCGAGAGCCGCCGGGTCATCTGCAAGTACGGCGCACGCGACGGCGACGGCGACGGCCTGCCCGACGGCTACCGTGATCCCGAGCTGTGCGCCGGCATCAGCCCCCAGGAATGCTTCACCCGCGAGTGCGGCCAGCTCGACGCCGAGGCCTGCCGCCTCGATCGCTGCGCACTCAGCCGCAACGACAACTCCAACTGCGAGTGGTTTCGCAGCAACCTGACGCCCGTCGAGGACTACCGCCGGTTCTTGACTGGCCTCAAGGCCCGCCCGACGGAGTCGATCCTCGTCGCGACCATCGTTGGCCAGCGGGCCTACACGGCCGAAGGCAACGAGATTACGTACAACCCGGGCGCGGCCGAGAACCCGGCCTGCGACCCGACCAACGATCTGTTCGATCCGAGCCTCGAGTACACCGAGGCCTGCTGCCCCAACGGCGCATGCAAGAGCGAAATCCGCACCTCATGCGAGTCCGAGAACGGCGCCGCCTTCGCGGGTCGCCGCTACCTCGAGTTGGCGGAGGCGTTCGAGGGCAACGGCATCGGGTGCCCCGAGGGTGCTGCTCCGGACAACCCCGCAGAGTGCCTGACGATCTGCACCGACAACTTCGCGACGCCGCTCGCTGAGATCCAGCGCCGCCTGGCCGAGTTCGTGGGCACTTATTGCCTCGACAAGACGCCCGCCTGCCGCGTCACCGACGCCGACGGTGAGCGCGCCTGCCAGACCGCTGAAGAGCTCGCAGACACCATCAACTATCCGATCCGAGTGCGCGAACAGTGCAACCGCACCATCGAGCAGGGTGGCCTGTGCGAGGTCACCTCGGATCGCGTGCTCAGCCGCGACGAGTTTGCCCTGTCGCTCAATGAGCCGGGTTGCGCCTCGGGCGCGCTCGTTGCCCTCAACCCGCCGCCGCCGGCTGGCTCTGAGGTCTTCGTTGAGTTCTTGGTCGCCATCGGCGCGAACGCCAACCCGGCCCCGGCGCCCAGCGACGACGCGGGCGCTCAGGGCGAGGGCGGCGCAGGCGGCGAAGACGGTGGCTGAGCGCCGATCTGCTGCGTGAAGTTGAGCATGCGCTCCGCCTGAAGTAGGGTGCGCGCATCATGACCGACCCATCCGAAGATTCCGTGCCCCCCGAAGGCTCTGCTGCACCGCGTGAGATGCTCCTCGAAGAGCTCGCGCGGCTCAGGGAAGAGGTCGTCGCTGCGCGCAACGTTATCAATCGCACCGACAACTACCTCAAAGGCCTCTCTTCAGAGGTCAAGAGCACCGTCGCCCGCCAAACGCGGACCGAGCGCCGCGGGTTCCTCAACTCGGTCTTCGCCTACCTGATCTTCAGCGGCCTGATCTTTGTCGGCCTCTATATGACGTTCGACGCCCGGGTCGAGAAGTACCAGGTCGATCGCAAGCTCTTCGAGAAGGAGGCGGCGGTCTACAAGCGCGAGATCGCCGAGCTCAAGGCCGACCTGGGCCGCTGGAAGCAGATCGAGCGTGAGCTGATGGAGTTCGAGCGTCTCGTCAAGGACGGCAACAAAGAGGCCGCGGTCTCGAAGTTCTCGTCGCTGCGGTCAGTGCGCTTCTCGGGGCTGCTCGAAGACCTGATCGCCCGCTTCAAGGCCGAGGTGGCCGAAGAGAAGTACGAGCGCGGCTCCACGCTGTACGAGCAGGGCAACTTCGACAAAGCCGACGAGGCGTTCCTCAAGTCGCTCGAATACAACGAAGAGCCAAAGTACATTGGCAAGCTGCTGTATTATCAGG
>JBNMOZ010000590.1:0-4007 GCA_051276005.1 Bradymonadia bacterium
GCGATCCACCCCAAGCACGCGCGCCTTGACCGCCTGATTGACCTGCACGACCTCTTTGGGATCGTTGACGAAATGGTCGGCCAGTTCGCTGACGTGCACCAGGCCTTCATGGGACAGACCGATGTTCACGAACGCCCCGAACTGGGTGATGTTCGTGATCAGGCCGTTGACCTCGAGGCCCGGCCGCAGGTCCTCGACAGACTTGATGAGCGGGTTCAGCGGGGGCGCTGCCGCACGTCGACCGCCCTTGGACGCCGTCTTGCGCGCCAAATCGTCCGGCTTGACGCCCGCGAAAGCGAGGATGCGCATGTCGGCAAGCGCGTCTTCGAGGTTGGTGACCTCGTCCTGTTCGAGGACGAGCGGGATCTCGACGGGATCGGTCTGACCCCAGTACTTGAGCGGCCGCACGCGGCGGCGCCCCGCGACCAAGGCCAGCAGGGCCGGTCCCTCGGCATCCTCGGCCATCGGCTCAACACCCGCTTCGAGCGCGAGCGCGTCGCCGACCAAGCATTCGAAGCTGCTAAAGCCCTCTTCAAGCGCGGCAAAGCGCTCGTCTTCGGGATCTTCGCAGGTCACGACCAGCGCCTCGATGGGGTGCGCGCCGACAATGGACTCAACGGCGGCGACGATCTCGCCTTCGCCTTCGCCTTCGCCAGTGCCCAGAACGCGGCCTTCACGGTTGATGATCGCGACGCCGATCTTGCCCGCGCGCGGCATCCACACGCTGGCATACTGCACCTGCTCCGGCCGCTCTGCGGTGAGCAGATCGAACCAGACGTTGCAGGCATCGCGGGTAGCGAGCAGCACGGCCTCTTCGTCGTTGAGCGCAGCCGCCCAGAACGCGACATCGGACATGACCAAAGTGTCGAGGAACTCCTCGGCGGTGAACCCCGACGTGAGCGATGACAGCTCGGCTCCGCGCGAATTGAGCTTCTCGAGGAAGCGCTCGATCGGCGGCTCGATGTGCAGCGTGATGTCACCCGCAGACTCAAGCCGACGCAAATGCCGCCAGGCGTCGCCCTTGAGCTCGCCCATCGTGGACGTGCCCGCGAGCGGGTGCGGATCGCCAGATCCAGGCGCGTCCGCTTCGGAGACATCGCCCTGGGGGGCGTCCGCTTCAGGTGCGGCGCCCTTGGGTGCCTTGGTCGACTCTCCCTGCGCATCGCCGGCGTCGGGCACCGGCGAAGCGGCCACGAATCCAGGCGTCGATACGACAACAAGCCCGTCGCGACGCGTCAGCGCTACGCACGCGCTGAACAGCGCCACGGCCTCCTTGATCGCGTCACGCCGCCGGTGCTCTGCGGCACGGCCCGAGGGGGCCATCACCGTCGCACGTTGCAGCACTGCCACCTCGTGGGGCGCCAGCGTCTGCTTGAGCAGCGCCGGCACGATCGTGTCTTGTCCGGCCTCACGCCGTAGGCGCGCCACGTCGTCGAGGTGCACCATGTGCGCCGCATATCGTCGCTGTGCTCGCCAGACGCCCAAAAGGATGCGCGGCGTCAGCGTGGGTGATCGTTTCTTGAGAAGCGCCGTCAGATCCGACCCCTTGGCGATCCGCTCTGCGAGCTGATCGATAACGAGGGAAGGAATCTTGGCGTCGCCGAGCGCGCGTGTGCGCTGGATATAAGTCGACAACCGCATGGCTGATCGCTGCCGTTCGCTAGTGAATGATTTCGAACAGGTATTTGCTTCGGACCCCGCGTCGGCTTGGCCGTACCGCTCGGGGCGTCGAACGAGATGCGTCCGATGCAGCCGTGACTATCGCAGATTCAGTAGCCGATGACCAGGGGTGGCATGACGACCGGCGCTGAGCCGCGGATCAGAGCCGGTAGAATGCTGCGATCGCCGCCACCACCTTGACCAGGTCGTCGCCCGGCAGCTCCGGATAGATCGGGAGCGCCAGGACCTCGGCGCAGGCCCGCTCGGAGTGCGGGAAGTCGCCCGGCCCATAGCCCAAATCGGCGAAGCAGGGCTGCAGGTGCAGCGCCTGCGGGTAGTAGACGTTACTGCCGATGCCCGCCGCCGTCAGGTGCGCGCGCAGCCCATCGCGGTCTTGAGCGCGGATCACGTACTGATTGAAGATATGGTGCGCGTCGGGCGCCCGAAACGGCAGCGTCACGAGACCGCGTTCGACCAGGCCCGCCTCGGCCAGCAGGTGGTCGTATCGCGCGGCGTTGAGGCGTCGCCCGTCGGCCCAGCCGTCGAGATACTGCAGCTTGATGCGCAGCACCGCGGCCTGGATCGCGTCGAGCCTGAAGTTGCCGCCGACCACATGGTGGTAGTACTTGGGCTTGCTGCCATGCACCCGCAGAATGCGCAGCGATTCGCGGAGCTCAGCGTCGCGACACAGCACCGCGCCCGCGTCACCAAAGGCGCCCAGGTTCTTCGACGGGAAGAAGCTCAGCGTCGAGAAGTCACCGAAGTGTCCGCTCATCTTGCCGCGCAGCCGCGCTCCGATGGCCTGCGCGGCGTCTTCGATGATCGCCGGTCGATCGGGGTCGGTGTACAGCGCGCCCAGGTCGCACATCTGCCCGAAGAGGTGCACCGGAATGAGCGCCTTGGTGTTGGCCGTGATGGCCGCCTTCGCCGCATCGGCATCGAGGTTGAAGGTCTGCGGATCGATGTCGGCAAACACGGGCTGGGCGCCGAGCCGAGCCACCGTGCCCGCGGTGGCGAAGAACGTGAACGGCGTCGTCACCACCTCATCGCGTGGCCCAACGCCCAGCGCCATGAGCGCGACCAGCAGTGCGTCCGTCCCCGACGAGACGCCCACCGCAGCCGGCAGCTCCATGTACTCGCCGAGCTCGGCTTCGAAGCCCTTTACCTCGGGGCCCATAATGAAATATTGGCTCTCAATGACGCGGGTCACAGCAGCCAATGCTTCGTCGCGAAAGGTGGCGAACTGCGCCTTGAGATCGAGCAACGGGATCATGTCAGCTCCCCTCCCCGCGCACCGCGTCGGCGACGGCATCGAGTCGGTCCTGGCCCCAGAAGAGCTGCGGCTCGGCGCCCGGGCGCTCTACAATGATGCTGGGCGCGCCACAGAGTCCCGCGGCCTGTGCGTTGATGGTGTTTGCCTTGAGTTGATCCTTGATCGCCTGATCTTGGGTCGCCCGCACCAGCGCTTCGCCCGGCAAGCCAGCCGCGTCGAGCACGGCCGCGCAGGTCGCTGGATCGTCAATGGCCTGCCCTTCGCCCCAATATGCCCGATACAGCGGCAGCATCGCCCGGGGTTCAACGAGCGAGACGCGCAACGGCAGGATCGACCGCAGCGGGAAGTGCGCGGGCCACTTGAACGGCACGCCCCACCACTTCGCCCAGTCGCGCAGGTCCTGCGCGAGATACTGCTGCTTGGCCTTGCTCGCCTGGAAGAGGGGCACGTCGGGGGTGCCGATCTGGCGGAACAACGCGCCCAATAGGAACGGCCGCCATTCGATCTTCGCGCCGGTTTCGCGCGCCACGCGCTCGACCTGGGTCATCCCCAAATAGCTGAATGGGCTCGAAAAATCATGATAGACGACGAGCGTCGCGTCGCTGGACGCCGCGTCTTCGCGCGGCTGGGGTCCGTGCGGTCCACCCAGCTCGGCCTCAAGCAGCGCCAGGCGATCGGCGCCATAGATGATGCGTTCGCCCACGCCGAACGTCGGCACGCCAAACGCGCCCCGCTCTGCGGCCTCGGCCGTGGTGTCGAACAGGCCCTGTTTGACCGCAGGATCGTCGATGACCGCGATGTCGACGCCATGGCTGGACGCGATCTCGGCGAGCACCGCGCGATCGTTCACGTCGCGCTGGGCGATCCAATACGCGTGATACAGGTCGGCGGTGAGGGCTGGGCGCACCGCAACGGGTGCTCCGATCAGCAGCCGCATCGCCGAGACCGTGCGGCGCGGATGCCAAGCCGGCAGCGAAACGGTGAGTCCGAACTTTGCCCCCTGCCGCTCGATGTCGAGCAGGTTGAGCTTGGCGCGGGCCGCGTTCATCTGTGCGGCCGGCACTTGCGGCGAACC
>JBNMOZ010000591.1:0-3993 GCA_051276005.1 Bradymonadia bacterium
CCGGCTGGCGCCGTCGGCGTTTGAGCGCACGCTCTTTGTCATCCGCAAGCTGGCCGAGAACACCGTGCGCGACGCCGGGTGGGACACCGCCGGGCAGTTTCACATCGCGAGCCTGTCGTCTCAGACCCTGATCTACAAAGGCATGCTGCTGCCGGCCCAGCTGCCCCGGGTCTTCCACGACCTGCGCGATCCCCGCCTGCAGTCGGCCATCGCCGTCGTGCACTCGCGGTTCAGCACCAACACCTTCCCCAGCTGGGCCCTCGCGCAGCCCCTGCGGTTCGTGGCGCATAACGGCGAGATCAACACGGTGCGCGGCAACCGAAACTGGATGCAGGCGCGCCGTCGACTGCTGCACTCCACCCGCCTGGGCGGATCGCTCGACCGCCTCTTCCCCATCGTCGCGCCCGAAGGCAGCGACTCTGCCCAGTTCGACAACCTGTTGGAGTTGCTGCACCTGGCGGGGCGCAGCTTGCCGCACGCGATGATGATGATGGTGCCCGAGGCGTGGGAGCAGGATCCCGAGATGTCGGCCGAGCGACAGGCGTTCTACGCCTATCAGGCCAACATGATGGAGCCCTGGGACGGTCCCGCCGCGATGGTCTTCAGCGACGGCATTCGGGTGGGCGCCGGCACCGACCGCAACGGGCTTCGGCCCGCGCGCTGGTGGCTGACGCGCGACGATCGGGTCGTGTTGGCGAGTGAGACCGGCGTGCTGCCGATCCCGGCCGATCAGGTGGTCGCGAAGGGGCGACTGCGACCGGGCCGCATGTTCTTGGTCGACACCGAGGCCGGGCGACTCATCCATGATGATGAGGTCAAAGGGCGCATCATCAGCCGCTTCCCGTATGCCAGCTGGCTCGCTCAGAACACGGTGCGCCTGACCGACTTGCCGTCCGTGTCGGCCTCAGCCGCCGTCCGCCCGTCACCGGGGGAGCGCTTTGCCCATCTGCGGGCGTTTGGCTACTCCGAAGAAGACATGGCGCTGCTGTTGGGGCCCATGGCCGCCACCGCGAAGGAGCCCATCGGCAGCATGGGCAACGACACGCCCTTGGCGGTGCTCAGCGACACCGCGCCCAGCCTGTTCGACTACTTCCACCAGAGCTTCGCGCAGGTCACCAATCCGCCCATCGACCCGCTGCGCGAGGGCATGGTGATGAGCCTGACCACCACCATCGGTCAGAGCGGCAATCCCTTCGAAGAGACCCCCGAGCACTGCCACGGTCTGGTGGTCGAGCAGCCCATCCTGACCAACGGCGATTTGGCGCGCATCGAGAACGCGAGCCAGGACATGTTCCGGCCGTGCGTCTTGCCGATGGTCTTTACGCCGGGCGCACCGAACGCGCTCGAGGCCGCGGTCAAGGTGCTGTGCGAAGCCGCTGAAGCGGCGGTTGAGCGGGGCGACAGCGTGCTCATCCTCAGCGACCGGATGGTCGACGCCACCCGCTGCCCCATCCCGGCGTTGCTGGCGTTGAGCGCGGTGCACCAGCACCTCGTGCGGGTGGGCACGCGGCTGCAGGCCGGGCTCATCGTGTCGACGGGCGAGGCGCGCGAGGTGCATCACTTCGCGTTGTTGCTGGGCTATGGGGCGGCGGCGGTCAACCCGTGGCTGGCGTTGGATGCCATCGCCGAGCGCGGGTCGGATGGCGCGCGACCGCAGCTGGATATCCCGGCCCAGATCGCCCAGCGACAGTACATCGCGGCCATCGGCAAGGGGCTGCTCAAGGTGATGGCCAAGATGGGCATCAGCACGCTGCAGTCCTATCGAGGCGCGCAGATCTTCGAGGCCGTCGGCCTGGCGTCGGCGCTCATCGACGCCCACTTCACCGGCACCGTCGCGCGGCTCGCTGGCTTGGGCCTGCCGGGGCTCGCCCGCGAAGCTCGCGCGCGGCATGCGCGCGGCTACATCGCCCCCGATCCGCTCAGGGTGCTGCCCGTCGGCGGGCGCTATCGCTGGCGGCGGCGCGGTGAGCATCACCAGTGGAACCCGCAGAGCGTCGCGTTGCTGCGCGCGGCGATCCATGGCGCCGATCCAGACGCCTATGCCGCATATGAAGCGGCGCTGGACGGCGGCGTACCCCGCAGCGCCCCTCGAACGCTGCGCGCGATGCTGACGCCGGTTGCGGGCACCCCGATCTCGATCGACGCCGTCGAGCCGGTCGAGGCCATCGTCAAACGCTTCGTCACGGGCGCGATGTCGTTTGGCAGCATCAGCCCCGAGGCCCACGAGACGCTGGCGCTGGCCATGAATCGGCTGGGCGGGCGCAGCAACAGCGGGGAAGGGGGCGAGGAGCCCTGGCGCTCGACGCCGACGGCCGAAGGCTCTCGACGCAGCGCCATTCGCCAGGTCGCGTCGGGCCGCTTCGGCGTCACCACCGAATTTCTGGTCAACGCCGAAGACCTGCAGATCAAGATCGCCCAGGGCGCCAAGCCGGGCGAAGGCGGTCAGCTGCCGGGCCATAAGGTCGACGTGCGCATCGCCAAAGTGCGCTGCTCGACGCCCGGCGTGACGCTCATCTCGCCGCCGCCGCACCATAACATCTACTCCATCGAAGACCTCAAGCAGCTCATCTACGACCTGCGCGCCGTCAACCCGACCGCCCGCATCAGCGTGAAGCTGGTGGCTCAGGCCGGGGTGGGCACGGTCGCCTCGGGGGTCGTCAAAGCCGGCGCCGACGTGGTCGTCCTTTCGGGGTGGAGCGGGGGCACCGGGGCCAGCCCGTTGTCGAGCCTCAAGCACGCCGGCGTGCCCTGGGAGCTGGGCGTGGCCGAGACCCAACAGGTGCTGCGCCTCAACCACTTGCGCAGCCGCGTGCGGCTGCAGGCCGACGGCGGCATGCGCACCGGGCGCGACGTGATCATCGCGGCGCTGCTGGGCGCTGAGGAGTTTGGCTTCGCGACCGCCGCGCTCATCGCTGAGGGCTGCGTGCTGCTGCGCAAGTGCCACGAGAACACTTGCGCGGTGGGCATCGCCACGCAGGATCCACGGCTGCGCGCCCTGTTCAGCGGCACTGCCGAAGGCATCGTTCGATTCTTCACCTTGTTGGCGGGATCGATTCGACAGCATCTGGCCGCCTTGGGCGTGCCCAACCTGGACGCGTTGATCGGGCAGGTCTCACGGCTGCGCACCAAGACGCCCGAGGGGTGGAAGTCCGCGACCGTCGATCTCAGCGCGCTGCTGCACGATCCGGTGGGAGATCCGGCGCGTCGCTGCATGGGGTTTGTCGCCAGACCCCAACGCGAGCACCTGGATCACGACTTGATCACCGCCGCCGCGGCGGCCATCGATGGGGTGGCGCCCGTGCACCTGACCCGCGTCATTCACAACGTCGATCGCGCGGTCGGGGCGCGGCTTGGCGGCGAGATCACCCGCCAGTGTGGGGCCGAGGGTTTGAGCGTGCCGCTCACCGTCAACTTTACGGGGTCGGCCGGTCAGAGCTTCGGCGCGTTCTTGGTGCCCGGCGTCACGTTCCATCTGTCGGGCGACACCAACGACTACCTGGGCAAGGGGCTGAGCGGCGGCTGCCTGAGCGTGCGGCCGCCCGCTGCCAGCACCTTCGCGGCCCACCACAACGTCATCACCGGCAACACGGCGTTGTATGGCGCGACCCGCGGCACGGTCTTCGTGCGGGGGCAGGCCGGCGAGCGATTCGCGGTGCGCAACTCGGGGGCCGAGGCCGTGATCGAGGGCGTCGGCGACCATGGTTGCGAGTACATGACGGGCGGCACGGTGATCGTGCTCGGAGAGTTTGGGCGCAACTTTGGCGCCGGCATGAGCGGTGGGTTGGCGTTCTTGCTCGACGCAGACGCGTACCGCCCGGCGGCGCACCTCGAGACGGCTCCACCGACGCAGAGCGATCTGCCGGGGCTGCATCGGTTGCTCACCGGCCATCTGGCCCAGACCGACAGCCCGATCGCGGCGGAGTTGCTGGTCGAGTGGCCCCGGGGCGCGCGGCGCTTGACGCGGGTGATGCCCATCGAATACCGGCTCGCGCT
>JBNMOZ010000592.1:0-3978 GCA_051276005.1 Bradymonadia bacterium
GGCGCTGAAGACCACGGCCGGCACGAACCACTTCGCGACCCGATCGGCGACCTTCTGGATCGGCGCGCGGCTGCGCTGCGCGTCGGCGACCAGCGCGACGATGCGCGACAGCAGCGTGTCGGCCCCGACCCGCTCGGCCGTCATGAGCAGGCCGCCGGTGCCGTTGATCGTGGCGCCAATGAGGGGCTCGCCCTCGACCTTCTTCACCGGCAGCGACTCGCCGGTCACCATCGACTCGTCCACCGCGCTGCGTCCCTCGATCACCGCGCCATCGACCGGGATCTTCTCACCGGGCCGCACGCGCAATCGGTCGCCGGCGCGGATGGCCTCAAGCGGTACGTCGGACTCGGTGCCGTCGTCGTTGACCCGCCGCGCGGTCTTGGCCTGCAGGTCGAGCAAGGCGCGGATCGCGGCGCCGGTTTGATTGCGGGCCCGCAGCTCCAGCACCTGCCCCAGCAAGATCAGCGTGACGATGACCGCGGCCGACTCGAAGTACACCGCGACATGCCCATGCATCTGAAATGAGGGCGGAAACAGCCCCGGCGCGATGGTGGCCACGACGCTGTATCCGTACGAGACGGCGACCCCCAGCCCGATCAGGGTGAACATGTTGAGGTTCATCGTGCGCACCGACGCGAGGGCGCGGGTGAAGAACGGCCAGCCCGACCAGAGGCAGACCGGGGTGGCCAGCGCCAGCTCGATCCAGATGCGCGCCTGCGCGCCGACGAGGCTCGAGATGGGGCGGCCCGGCAGCATGTCGCCCATCGACACGATCAGCAGCGGCACCGACAGCGCGGCGGCGAACCAGAACCGCCGCGACATGTCGCGCAGCTCGCTGTCGTCGACCTCGCCGGTGGGCACCCCCATCGGCTCCAGCGCCATGCCGCAGATGGGGCACGGCACGTTCGTGGGCTCGACGACCTCGGGGTGCATCGGGCAGGTCCAGGCGTCGGCCTGCACCGGCGGCTCGTCGGCGACGGTGCTTGGATCGAGATATCGCTGCGGATCAGCGATGAACTTCTCTTTGCAACGACCCGAGCAGAAGTAGAACGGATGCCCCGCGTGCTCGGTGTGGTGGCTGCTCGATGGCGTGACCGTCATGCCGCAGACGGGATCGAGCAGCGGCGCGTCAGCGGGCTGTGATGCCCCCCCGCCGCAGCATGCGCCGCCCTCAGTCATGGCGCGTCTTCGACGATAATCTCGGCCATCATGCCCAGCTCTGCGTGCTCGAGGATGTGGCAGTGCGCCATCCAGCGTCCGGGGTTAGACAGCCGCGCGAGGATGTGCACCGTGCTGTCGCCGGCCACCAAGACGGTGTCCTTGAGGCCCGGCTGCTCGGTCTCGACGGTGCCGTCTGGGAAGATCTCGAAGAACTGCCCGTGCAGGTGGAACGGGTGCTCCTGGGCCGCCTCGTTGACCAGGATGAACCGGATGTACTCGCCCTGCTGGAACGTGAAGATCGGCTCCTCGGGCATGTCTAAGCCGTTGATGCGCCAGCGCTGGCCAAGGCGGGGATCGGCCACGGTGTCGAAGACCATGCGCACGGTGCGATCGGGCTGACCGCGGGCGGGCCGCTCAACCGTCGGCAGCTCCACCGCCACCGGCGTGCGATCCGACGCGGCGACGTTGATGGTCTGCAGCTCGAAGGCGCGCTCAACGACGGCGCCGTTGGAGACCACAGCCATCTGGCTGAGCAGGCGCACGGCGCCCGGCTGGGCGTAGCGCACCTCGAGATCGTAGCGCTGACCCACGGCCACCTGCAGGCGTTCGGTCTCGTAGGGCTCTGCCAGCAGGCCGCCATCGACGCCGATGACCCTGAAGCGCGCGCCCTCGATGGTGAGGTTCATGGTGCGCGCGTTCGCCACGTTGACCAGCCGCCAGCGCTCCACGTCGCCCATCTCGGCCTGGCCCGCGTCGAGGGCCGCTTGGCCGTTCGTCAGCAGCACGTTGCCGTTGCGCCCATGCATCACCTCGGGGTGGCTCTGCAGGAAGCCGGGCATGCGATCGCCGTCGAGCAGGATGTCGTCGAGCACGAACGCGCGCTCGGCCGCGAAGACCGGCGGCTCGGCTTCATGCACGACGAACATGCCGTACAGGCCCTTCTCGACCTGCTCGTTGGTGCGCACGTGCGGGTGGTACCAGAAGGTGCCGGCGTCGGGCACGGTGAAGCGGTAGGTGAAGGTCTCGCCGGGGGCCACGGGCGTCTGCACGCGAGGGCTGCCGTCCATGTCATCGGGGATCCGCAGCCCGTGCCAGTGCACCGTGGTGGGCTCGTCGAGATCGTTGGTGAAGCGCACCACCACCTCATCGCCCACCCGCGCCTGAATCACCGGGCCGGGGAACTGGCCGTTGTATCCGTAGCCTCGCACGTTGAGATCATCGTCGATCGGCAGCGTAAAGGCAGCCGCGCTCAGCTCGATCTCGACGACCGCTTCGGCCGGATCGAGATCTTGCGCGGCGGACGGCCCGATGATGGCGGGCAGCGGCGGCAGCGCCGGCGGGGCGGCGTCGACCGGATCGACCGTCGCGTCGTCGATGACGGCGGAGTCGATGCCCATGTCTTCGAGGACGACGACCTCGGGTTGCACGTCGATGACCGGAGGCTCGGAGTTTGCGGCGTCATCGCACGCCCAAGAGGCGCACGCGAGAAAGAGCAGAGCAAGGCGTCGCATGAATACTGCCTTCATTTGGTGTTGATTCAGACGGTGTATTCAGCACGCATCGTGCCGACGCAATGCCGCGGCCGAACGGCGCCAGACCTGTGACCCAATGCGTTACATGTATCCTCGCGCAGCCGGCCCCGATCGACCCCGCCACTGCCAAGATCATTGGGCGCGTGCGTGATCTAACGCGTAACGTGCAACGCATTGAGCGTATAGGACTTCATACGTGTGGAACGAGCCTTGCTCGCTACGCGCGGGACCGATCGCAACACCGAGGGGTAAATTCGATGCAACGTGGAATACTGATGCTGGCGGCCGCCATGATCTTTGGCTGTGACGATGGCGACGGCGATGATCCCGTCGTCGCGCCTCCGATCGTAATCGCCGACTCGGGTGTCGCGGGCGGCGAGGGCGGCGCGGGTGAGGGCGGCGAAGGCGGCATGGGCGGCGAAGGCGGCGTGGGCGAGGGCGGCGAAGGCGGCGTGGGCGAGGGCGGCGAGGGCGGCGAAGGCGGCATGGGCGGCGAAGGCGGCGGCGAGCCGACCTGCGACGGTCACCCGGTGCTCGGCTGCGGCGACGGCGCCGACAGCGTGCAGATCGACGTGATCGGCACCAGCGCGCAGGGCCTCAACGTGCCCCGCGACCTCGACTTCAACCCCGAAGTCCCCGGTCAGCTTTGGGTGGTCAACCGCGCCGACGACTCCACCAGCATCTGGACCGACGCGATGGATCCCGACGCCGAGGTCATCCACCGCATCGACACCTTCGCGCAGCACTTCATGGAAGAGGTCTCGAGCATCGACTTTGGGCAGCCGGGCACCTTCGGCACCTGCCAGGAGTCCGGCAACACCTACAACGGCCAGGCCGCACCCAACGGCTTCATGGGCCCCGCGCTCTGGTCGTCCGACCTCGAGGTCTACGGCTTCTCAAACCCCGAGGCCGTCGATGCGCAGGGCTTCGATCTGGGCAGCCACCTCGACATGCTCCACGAGTCGCCCTACTGCATGGGCATGGTCTGGTCGCATGACAACGCCTACTGGATCTTCGAGGGCAACACGTCGTCGATCATGCTCGCCGACTTCAAAGAAGATCACGGCGTCGGCTGGGACGATCACTCTGATGGCGTGATGATGCGCTACGCCGAGGGCGAGGTCTCGCGCGTCGTCGACGTGCCCTCGCACCTCGCGCTCGATCGAGACAGCGGCATGCTCTACATCGCCGACTCCGGCAACGGCCGCATCGGCCGTATGGACACCACCATCGAGGGTCGTGTGCGCCGCTGGTTGGTCGTCGAGGCCGGCACCCAGCTGGGCCG
>JBNMOZ010000593.1:0-3972 GCA_051276005.1 Bradymonadia bacterium
GCGATGGAGGGAATGTGATGCGCGAATGCCCTCAATTCACCACCCTGCTGCGCTGGCGCGACGCGGGCGAGGCCGAGCAAATCGAGGCCCACCTGGCCGACTGTCCGGGGTGCGCGCAGGCTTGGAAGTCGCTGGCCGATCTGACCGCGTTGGGTATGCAGATGCCGTCTGCTCCGCCCGCGCCCCGACAGATTGAGAGCGTGCGCACGCAGCTGCTCGCGAACGCCAAAGCGCCGCCTGCGCGCCGGGCGCCGCCCTGGATCGCCATCGCTGCCGCGCTCTTGGTCGGGCTGGCCACCTGGTCGCTCTGGCCGACGGCGCGCCGGCCCATCGCGTCGATCTCTGGCGCGACCGCCGACTACGCCGTGCGGTATGAAGCTGGCGTCGAACGGGTCGCGCTGCGGGACGGGTCAATCTCGATTGAGGTCGCCCACCTGCCGGCCGATCAGCGCTTCGTCGTGCAGACCGCCGACGCCGAGATCGAGGTGCGGGGCACCCGGTTTACGGTCATCGCCGACGACGGACGACTGCACCGCGTCGAGGTGACCGAGGGGCGCGTCGAGTTGCGCCGATCGGGCCACGCGACGGTCGCGCTCGAGGCAGACCAAAGCTGGCAAGCCGGCCCCACCCAGCCCGCGCGCCCGATCGCCCCGGCGACGCCAAGCCCGATCGCCCCGACCACGACGCCGACCCCGACGACCCCAGCGCCAGCGCCGCTCTCGCCTGCGCCCGCCCAGCAGCCCACGTCGGTCGCGAAGCGCCCCCAACCTGCGGATCGCCCGCGCGTTCAACCCAAGCGCAGCGAGCCCAAGCCCGCGCTCGCCGCGCCCGAGACGGCCGCCCCCGCAGCTGCCGCGCCGCCCTCGCCTCAGACCGAGCAGTTCGAGGCGGGCTGGCGGGCGGTGCGGGCGGGTGAATTCGACGAGGCGAGCGCCGCGTTCTCAGCGGCAGCCCGCCTGCGGGGCCCGTTGGCGGCCGACGCCCGCTGGTGGCATATCGTCTCGCTCGGGCGCGCGGGCCACGACGCCCAGACCCGGGTCGCGCTGACCGCGTACCTCAAGTCGGGCCCACCCGCGAGCCGCCGCGCCGAGGCCCAGGTCATGTTGGGCTGGCTGAACTTCTCGACGGGCAGGGTCGACGCCGCCGAGCGCGCCTTCAAGGCCGGGGCAAGCGCGACGCGGGCGAAGGTGCGCGCGGGCGCGTTCGCGGGGCTCAAGGCGATCGCCGACTGGCGCGCCCAGCGGCGCTGATGATCGCGCCGAGCGACCGCCGCGAGCCCTGACGCAAAGCCTGCTACGCTGTGCCCGATCGATGCCTGATCGGAGGTCGCAATGCGCGCGTCTGTCATTGTGAGCGTGCTCCTGTTCGCCAGCGGCGCGGCGGCGACGCCTGCCCCGATGGACGCCAAGGCGACGCGCGCGACCCTCGCTGCGCTGCATGCCGAGGGCAACACCGACAAGGGCTGGGCCATGACCCGCGCGCTGTTCGCGCCGAGCGTCTACTTCAGGCTCGACTATGAGAGCCCGGGCACGGGCGTGCGTCATGAGAGCGCGGGCTGGCTGACCGGCGTCGCGCAGCAGCGAATGCGCCGCGAGATGATGCTGTTCGTCAGCCAGGCCGATGACCCGCAGTGTGCGCCCCCAATCTGCGCGGTCGGCATGGGGCACTCGACGACGCATGTGTACCTTCGGCGGCGCCTGGATGGCCGGCCTGAAATTCTTGGTCTGCTGGTCGCACATCAGCCGTATCACTTTGCACCGGAAGGCTTTAAGGCCATGGCGCCCGAGCCCCTGATCGCCGAGGCTTGGCAGACCGAGGTTGAGGCCGGCGAGACCACCGCGCTCCCGCCGATCTACCAAGGCGCCATGCCACCGGCGGTCCAGAAGGCCGCGCGGGCGCGAGTAAAGACGGGCCTCAGGGCGCTCAAAGCCGGCAAGTATACGGCAGCGATCGCCGACCTTCGTCACGCCCTCCGCATCGACCCGAGCCACCTGAGAGCGCGCTACGATTTGGCCCGCGCGTACGCCCTGCACGGACAGGTCAAGGCCGCTCGGCAGACGCTGCGAGGGCTCGAGAAGCCCGAGTGTCGTGGGTGCGCCGCGTACGTCACCCGAGCGCGCACCGACATGACCTTCGCGGTGCTGCGGACCGACAAGCGCCCGCCCCGATGACCATATCGCGCAGCGTCAATCCGCTGGCCACGTGCCGGTGACTCGGGCAGGGTCGCCGCAAACCTGGGGGCACGACGATGCGACGATTTTGGTGGTTGGCGTTGATGGGGGCGACTGTCGCCTGTGACGATGGCGCAGATGTGCAGCCGACGCCGGTCGTCGATGCGGCACCGGACAGCGACGCGATGGCCGACGCCGCGCCCGCCTCGGACGCCCAGGTGATCGACGCAGCCCCGATGGCGGACGCGTCGCTCGATTCGGCGGTTGCGGTGCCCGATGCCGATCTGCCAGACGCAACCCAGACCGACGCCGACCTGCCCGATTCGGACCTGCCAGACGCCGACCTCGTCGACGCAGATCTACCTGACGCGGCGCTCGATGCCGCGCCCCTGATGGACGCCGCACCTCAGGCCGACGCCCGACTGCCCGACGCCGGCCCGATCGTCTGTGGCGCCGAGCGCCTGCCCACCGCGCAAATCCGCGGCACCGAAGGCCTCACCATCGCCGCGGACGGCACGACGTACTACTCCCAATCACGCGCTGTCGGGCGGCGCTTGCCGGGCGGCGCACCGGCGAATGGCTGGGTCAACTTGCCCGCCGCCGGCACCGTCTGGGGCCTCGCGATCCGCGATGACGACGGCATGCTCTTCGTCGCCAGCCCCAGCGACGGCGGCGTCATCTATGGCATCGACACGACCCAGGACCCCGCCGAGGCACAGGTCTGGCACCGCGACGCGGGCAGCCCGAACGGGTTGATCATCGGGCCCAACGGCGCGCCGTACTACAGCGACTTCGGGGGCGGACACGTGTACCGCATCGACGCGCCCGACCAGGTCACGCGCATCACCACCAGCCCCGTGCCCAGCGCCAACGGCCTGCTCTTCGACGACGACGGCACGCTGCTGGTGCTGGCCTATCGCGAAGGCCGCGTGTACCGGCTGACGTTGAACGCACAAGGCATCGAAGAGGCCCGCGTGCGCGCGCATACCGTCAACGGCGCGGCGCTCGACGGCATCGCGAAAGACACCGAGGGGCGGTTCTATTTGTCAGACAATGGCAATGGGGAGTTGCTGCGGTTCGATGGGCGTTTTCGCAACCCCGAGACCCTGCTGCGCAATGTCGGGGCGGCGGCGAACATCGCGTTTGGGCGGGGTGCGTTGGATTGTGACGTCGCGTATATCGCGTCGAGTGGGACGCTGGGATCGGTCGCGATCGACTGAGTGTTAGCCGTCGACGCGATGGATTCTTACTTCTTATGCGCCCTGGTTAGCACCGAGAGATTCTGAACCCCCAAGCGCGTGACGGCTGAGTTGTGGTTGCACTGTGCGTTGACTCGCTCCACGTGTGTCACGAGAGCACCAAACCCGAGCGCATGGCTGCCCTGCCGTCGCTTTCGGATGCCCATCACCTCACCATCGCCGGCGCGTGCCACGGCTCGCATGCGCTCGCCTGCCGAGAGGTCGTTGTGCCCGGTGGCGGTTCGTGTTCAGTCTCGGCGCCCACGGCATCGACGGGTTGATGCGGCCCCGCCTCATGCGCAGCAGCCCCAAATCGACGGCTGTCGCGGGCGATGCACGCTCGAACCGTGAGGCGTTGGGCCACCCATCAGGTGCGCGCGCTTGAAGTATCGTGGGCATCAAAGACCAGCTGGACAGGCCAGGGTCTGACCGTCCTGATCGCCCAGCAGCCCTGGATCCGAGCCGCCGGAGCCACCGCTGCCATAGGGAAACACCTACCGGAGCTCCGTCCCCGATCCCTCCGCACTTCTAAAGCGATGAATAATCACTACAGGTGTGCAACG
>JBNMOZ010000594.1:0-3971 GCA_051276005.1 Bradymonadia bacterium
GGCGTGCGCAGTGAAGGCGCACGCCCGCTGGTGCGCGGCGGCGATCTGGCCGACGTCGGGCCCACGGCTTTGACCTTGGCGGGCGTCGCGGTGCCCGCAGGGTGGCCAGGCGAAGAACTCGCAGCGTCGGTCCTGCGCGGCGCGCCGCTGCCCCCCCGGCCGTCGCACGCCCGTTTGGGCAACCAGGTCGCGGCACGATTTGGCGATTGGCTCTTGCGAGGTTTGGGCACCCGCGACCTGCGGCTTTGGGATCTTCTGTCCGATCCGGCCGCCCGCAACGAGCTCGCCAAGCGACGGCCGATCGCGCTGCGGGCGCTGCGAGACAGCATGTTGGACCGCGAGTAGTTATCTCCATTTTCGCACCAAACCCCACTCGACTGCGCCCAGCGTGCGTATTGAGCGACGGTCATTTTCGACTTGATTCCAGCCGTCTACACGATCCCCCAAAATTTTGGTCACCTGAATGTCATTGGCCGGCTTGACTTCCCTGCGGCCGCCCTCTAGTTTGCCGGCGTTTTCCCGCATGCTACCGGTTCAGGTGCATCGGAACCGAAATCCAGGAGTATTCTCATGGCCGTGAGCATTCGGCTTCAGCGATTTGGCGCCAAGAAGCGGCCGTTCTACCGCATGGTGGCCGCCGATTCGCGCGCGCCCCGCGATGGACGTTTTCTTGAGCAGCTGGGCACATACGATCCCATGCTGGATCCCCCCGCCATCAACCTCAAGGCAGAGCGCCTTGAGTATTGGTTGTCCGTAGGGGCTCAGCCCTCGCAGACGGCCGCAAGCGTCATCCGCCGGCATCGCCGGACGGCTGTAGAGGCCACGCCTGAGCAGGCGCCGGCCAAGGCTGAGGGCTGATCGAGATGCAAGGCCTCCTCGACTACATGGTTCGGGCGCTTGTGCGCGACGTGGATGCGGTCGCGGTGACCGGCGGCGCCGATGGCCTCGTGATCAACGTCGACGAGGATGATCGTGGGCTCGTGATCGGACGCCAAGGGCGCACGATCAGGGCCATCGAGACGATCATGGGTGCCGCGTCCGAAGGCGGACGTTGCCCCCCCCTTGAGATCCCCACTAGCGACGGATAATCGCGTACATGGACATCATTGCTTGCGGCCGCCTTGGGCGCCCGCACGGTGTGCGTGGCGCGATACGCGTGTGGCCTCTCAATCCAGCGACGCCGCTGGTCAAGGCAGGTCGCAGTCTCCAGGTCGGGCGCGATGCGCGTAAGACTCGGACGCTGGTCGTCAACACGTGTCATCGCGACGGCAAAAGCTGGGTGATGCGCTTTGAAGGGGTCGACGACCGAGACGTCGCCGCCAAGTTGACGGGCCTGACGTGGTACGTGCAGCGTGAAGCGTTTGCGCCGGCGGCCGATGACGAGGTCTACCTCGTCGATCTGATTGGCCTTGCGGTGCAGACCGAGTCGGGCGACGCCTTGGGCGTCATCGCCGACATCTGGCAAGCTGGGGCAGGGGACGTACTGGTCATTCGCGGAGATCGCGGTGAGCACCTTGTTCCCAACGTGCCTGACTTCGTCGTTCGGCTTGATCCGGCTAATCCGCCGGTGATTATTCGGCCGATCGACGGCTTGCTGGGCGAGCATTGAGGTGCGCTTCACCGTCCTGACGCTGTTTCCCGAGATCGTCGACGCCTATGTGGCGACCGGCGTAGTCGGGCGAGCGGTGCGTAAGGGGCTGTTGAGCATCAAGGCGCTGGATATTCGAGAGTACACGACCGACCGTCACCGGTCGGCCGATGATGTACTTTTCGGCGGCGGTGCCGGCATGGTGCTCAAGCCTGAGCCTGTTGCGCAGGCCATTGAGGCCGCTGGGCCCGCGTCGCGAAGGGTGCTGCTCAGCGCAAGCGCGCGGCCTTTCAAGCAGGCCGATGCGGAGGCGTGGGCGCAGTTAGAGCATGTCGTCCTCCTCTGCGGACGCTATGAAGGCGTTGACGCGCGGGTGACAGATCGGTACATGGACGATTGCGTCGCAATCGGCGACTACGTCCTCTCCGGGGGCGAGCTCGGAGCGCTGGTGGTCATGGACGCCACGGCGCGCCTCGTACCTGGGGTCTTGGGCAATGCCGCTTCGGCGGTGGAAGAGTCCTACAGTTCGGGCTTGCTCGAACATCCGCACTTCACGCGCCCTGCCGTGTGGCGCGGTGAAGCGGTGCCGCCAGTTTTGCTGAGTGGCCACCATGCTCGCATCGCCGAGTGGCGACGTCGAGCGAGCCTGCAGCGCACATACGCGTTGAGGCCAGATCTTCTGACGCCGGCCCAGTTGGCCGCCGTCCAGGCACAGTCAGCGGCCGCGATTGGCGCGGTCGGCGAGAAGGAGAGCGAAGCATGAACGCGCTCAGCGCCCTTGAGGCACAATATCTACGTGACGATCTCCCGGCTTTTCGGGCCGGCGACACCCTCAAGGTGCACGTCAAGATTCGCGAAGGCGACAAGCAGCGCATTCAGGTGTTCGAGGGCGTTTGCCTGCGGCGCCACAATGGCGCGAACCGCTCGACCTTCACCGTGCGCAAGATCAGCTCGCACATCGGCGTGGAGCGCATCTTCCCGACGCACTCCCCGATGATTGAGAAGATCGAGGTTGTTCGTCAGGGCCGCGTCCGCCAGGCGCGGATTTACTACCTCCGCGAGCGTCGCGGCAAGGCAGCGCGCATCCGCGCCCGCAACCAGTACCGCTAGTTTCGTGCAGGCGACGCTCGCTTTCGGCGAGCCGCCCAGCGAAGGCGATATCGGCAGCATCGAGGTCTGGCTGGACGCCACCGGCCGTCGCCCCGCTCTTGGGATCGACGAAGCGGGTCGGGGTCCACTCGCCGGCCCGGTGACAGCAGCGGCGGTCTGCTTGCCATCTCTCCTCCCCGCCTCTCTCGCGACGCTCAACGACAGCAAGAAGCTCAGCGAAGCGCAGCGTGAGCGGCTCTTTGAGCCGATTCAGGCCTGTGCGCTCGCCTTCGGCATTGCGTCTGTCGACGCGCCTCGCATCGACGTCATCAACATCCTTGAAGCCACCCGCGAAGCGATGCGCTTGGCCGCACAGGCTGCGGTCGCAATGCTCGGGCGCGCGCCCGCAACGCTGCTGGTCGACGGCAACTTGCGGCTCCCGGGCTGGGTGGGTGAGCAGTGGGCACTGGTGAAGGGCGATGGGCGCAGCGTGAACATCGCCGCCGCCTCAGTCCTCGCTAAGGTGACGCGCGACCGTATGATGGTCGCTGCCGCAAGAACTTGGCCGGTCTACGGCTTCGAGCGCCACAAGGGCTACGGTACGCTCGCCCACCGCCAGGCACTTGGCCTGCATGGGCCGTGTTCTCTGCATCGACGCAGCTTCAAGTATCGCCCTGTCCCACCTGAGCCTCCGGCGCAATGAGCGATCGTGCACAGGTGGGAGCGGCCGGAGAGAGCGCGGTCGCGCGCTTCTTCGAGAGCAAAGGCTACGTCGTTGAGGCCCGCAACTGGCACTGCAAGCTCGGCGAGCTCGACCTGGTTGTTCGCCAGGCCAAGCTTATCGTCTTCGTCGAGGTGCGCACGGTGACAACCGATTGGCTGGGCAGCCCGATTGAAACCATCACCTCCGCCAAGCAGGCGCGGGTCGGAAGAGCCGCGGACGCATGGCTGCAAAGCAGCGATTGCGACTACGACAATCTGCGCTTTGATGTCGTGGGTGTTCGGCTGCGGCGCATGCGGGCACCGCTCATAGAGCATTTGCCCAACGCGTTCGTACCGCCTTGGGCTTGGTAGCCGCGTCAAGACGCTGCTGGGTCAGCGATCGGCGTCGCCGCCACGCACGCAGTAGCACTCGGGGTTGAAGCCCGACTCGTCCGGCACGCAGGGATCGCCGCCGGCTTCGTCGGAATCACCGAGCAGCGGCCGGCATACCGCACCACCTTCGCAATCGCCGTCGTTGCCGCATTTGACGCTGCAGAAGGGGTTCGAGCCGCGGTAAACGAGGCAGATTCGG
>JBNMOZ010000595.1:0-3954 GCA_051276005.1 Bradymonadia bacterium
TCGAAGAGGGCAACCCGTTCGCGACCCTCGCCCTGCCCGCGCCGGGCACGCCGATTCGCCTGAAGAACCTGCGCAACGGGCTGATCGTCGAGGGCGAGATCAACGCCAATGGCGGCCTGTCCATCGCGGTGGAGTCTGATAAGGGCGACGTGCTCGAGATCACCATCGGCGAGAAGACCTTCGAGGTCGCCGCCCCCATCGACGGCTCGGGCTATGCGCGCAACACCCCCGACTTTCGCCGGGTGCTCGCGGTGCAGCAGCATGTGTTCGACCGCTGCGATCCCATCAACTTCATCCGCGCGGCCACCCTCGATCCGCCCCGCGACTTTCCCACCACCAACGTGCTGATGATCAACGCGATCGGCGACGACACGGTGCCGTTCAGCACCAACGTCAACCTGGCGTTGGCGGGCGGCCTGCTGGGCAAGACGCCGAGCAAATGGATGCGCAACGCCAAGCGAATCCTGCGCACGAACGTGATGCAGAACGGGCATTACGACCTCGACGACATCGCCGGCGACAACCCGCCCGACGAGCCCGCGATTGGGCCGTTTCCGGGGGTAGAGACGGCGACAGGCACCAGCGGCGTGCGCTTCTACGGCGTGGAGGGGGAGCACGCGTTTATCGCGTTTTACGAGCAGGACGGGTTCGAGTACGGGCGCTACGCCCAGAACCAGGCGGCCATCTATCACGCCTGCGGCGGGCGGCTGATCTATGACGATCCGTGCTTGAGCGAAGTGGGCTGCGAGGTGCTCGACACCGTGCAGGAGTTGCCGGGCTGCGCGCTGCCGGAGTAGCTCAGTACGTGTCGAAGGGGAGGTTGGAGTGGCTCTGTGTGCCGTCTGGGTAGTGCGTGCGGCAGTGCTGCTGCAACCATCCGTTTGGCTCTTCTTGCTGTTCCTCCTCGACGCGCACCGGACCCCAGCAGTCGATGGTCACGCCAGCTAGATCGCATTCGCGGCATGTGAGCAGCGCTCGCCGCAGGGCCGCCGCGTCCTCTGGTGTTTGCAGGTCGGTGAAGACCTGTCCGTCAAACGCTGTCAGCTGCAGGTAGCTGCATTCCTCACGCCCGTCACCCGGACATCGCGGCGTTCGTCCAGTGCGACTGGGCAGCACCTCGATCTGCCGCGCGATGCCGACAGTCGCCGTGCGCACCGCGAGCAGCGCGCCGTCGACGTATGCCTCGCAGTTGACCCGCAGTTCGCCGACGGTCCCGGTGTCGTGATCGTAGAACAGCAGCCAATGCTCGAAGCGCGGGCCACACTCCACCTGCAGCGCCGCCGGATCATGCCCGCGACATTCCAAATGATCCCGCACCGCGTCGACCGCTGCGGCTTCACCCTCGACATCCATGATTGCGCATGGCCCGGGTGGACTCTCCATCACGGCCGGGGGCGGATCTTCGCCCAGCCCGACGTCGAAGCACCCCGTCAAGGCAGTCATCATTGCCAACTTCAATACGCGATGCATCCGTTACTCCTTAACCACTTCTGCCTTCTGAGTGGCGCTATGGTTTTGGCGCTCAGGCCGATCGATCAGAACGTGTCGAAGGGGAATTGCGGGTAGAACTCGGAGCCATTTGGGTGGTGCACTCGGCAATGGTGTTCCAGCCATACGCCTTGCGCGCCTGCGCCGGTCCGTCGCTCCGCCTCGACCCACACTGGGCCCCAGCAGTCGATCGTCACGCCGGCGAGGTCGCAGTCCTGGCATGCGTGCCAGGCATCCAGCGCAGCGAGCGCCTTTGATGGCGTGTCGATATGCGACCAGGGCAACTCGGCACCATATATCTCAAGGATATGACACTCTGGGCGGCGTCGGCCTGGGCATTCGGGCGAAAGTATGCCCCGCCTCGGCAGCACCTCGATCTGGCGCGCGATGCCGACAGTGACAGTGCGCACCGCGAGAAGTTGGTCACCTAAAAACGCCTGACAGTCGACCCGCCACTCGCCCACCGTGCCCGTGTCGGGATCGTAATTGTACAACCAATGCTCGAACGGTGGCCCGCACTCCACCCGCAACGCCGCCGGATCATGCCCGCGACATTCCAATTGATCCCGCACCGCGTCGACCGCTGCGGCCTCGCCGTCGACATCCATGATTGCGCATGGCCCGGGTGGGCTCTCCATCACGGCCGGGGGCGGATCTTCGCCCAGCCCGACGTCGAAGCACCCGCTCAAGACAACGGCTGCCCAGCCCCACCTCGCCCATCCCTGCATCTTGCCCTCCTCGGTTGCGTCTCTGCCGCCCGCGCATCTGGGCCAACATACCGCAACCGCGCTCGATTCCCGCGGCTTGCTCCGATCGCTGATCGGTGTGCATTCTGCACATCACAGACAATATCGAGATCGACGATAACATTTGCCGCGCAGTCGATCGCGCTCGCCGCCACGCTCTTTGTACTGGGCGCGCCGATTCCTACAAAGTTGTTGGAACCTCATCCTGGCAGAACCTCATCCTGCCAGCGCACCAACGTGATGCAGAACGGCCACTACGACCTCGACGACATCGCCGGCGACAACCCGCCCAACGAGCCCGCGATTGTGCCGTTTGCGAGGGTTGAGACGGCGACCGGCACCCGCGGCGTGCGCTTCTACGGCGTGCAGGGATCGCACGCGTTCATCGCCTTCTACGAGCAGGACGGGTTCGAGTACGGGCGCTACGCCCAGAACTAGGCGGCCATCTATCACGCCTGCGGCGGGCGGCTGATCTATGACCATCCGTGCTTGAGCCAGGTGGGCTGCGAGGTGCTCGACACCGTGCAGGACCTGCCGGGTTGTGCGCCGCCAGAGTAGTCTCGCAGATGGCGTAGCTCGGCCAGCCTCAGCGCGCCACCACCCCCACCAACAACACATCGTAGAGCCGCTCGGCGTTGCGGCGCGCCTGGGCCTCAGTGCCCCGCAACAGCGGCGGCGCCAGCGTGGCGCAGGCCCGCAGGATCACGTCGGCCAGATCTTCGGCGTCGGGCCGCAGGGCCCCCGCCTCGACCCCGTCTCGCAACGCCGCGCGGACGATCGCCAACTGCTCGGTCTGGTACCAGCGCCACGCCGACTCGACGGCCTTGCAGTAGTTGCTCAGCAGCAGCGGCGCGTGCGCGCCCTGGCGGTTGAGCTCGATGAAGGTCTCAAGCCGGGCCCGCAAGGCGGCGCGGACGCGCTCAGGGGGATCGGCCTGCGCGGCAGCCTCGCGCATCGCGTCGAGGATCAGCCCGTAGCGCAGCACTGAGAGTGCGCCCAGCACCTCGGCCTTGCCGCGAAACTCGAGGTACACGCTGCCCACCGCCACCCCAGCGGCGCGGGCGATCTCGGCCATGGTCGTCTTGCTGGGGCCGCGCTTGCACAGCACCCCAGCGGCGGCGACGAGGATCTGGTGGCGACGCTCCATGCTTGTTGGTACCGACGTGGCGCCTCAGCCGCAAGCGGCGCGCGCGACCGGGCCCTCCTGGGCCGAGCCCTACTGCGGTGCCGTCGGTTTGAGCGTCACCGTCGAGCGGGCCTTGCTCGTCTCGCCGACGCTCGCGAACGCGGGCAGCAGCGTCGGCGCGAGGTGGCGCAGCACCTGGGTGGCGATGGCGCTGGTGAAGCTGTACTCGCCGGCGATCTTGCCGGCCACGTAGGCGGTCACGACCCCAAACCAGCGCTCGCCGATGATGAACGTGAAGGTGGCCGTGCGGTTGCGCACCGACTCCGCCGTCACGCGGCCGTTGCTGTCGACCGCCCGGCTGCGGTTGTCACCGGTGCCCGTCTTGCCGCCGACGACCAGCGCGCCACCGCCAAACTCGCCCTTGATGCGACGCCCGGTGCCGTTGGCCACGACGTCGAGCACCACGCCGAGCGCCGCCGCCGCGACCTCGGGCTTGAGCACCTGCAGGCCGTCGTTCGCCGGCGCGCTGATGACCGTCTCGAAGGGGGTGAACTGCGCGAAGTGATAGCGCGTGATCGCCCGCACGGGGTAGCG
>JBNMOZ010000596.1:0-3948 GCA_051276005.1 Bradymonadia bacterium
CGTCGCGCGTTCGGACCGCCGCGATCGCGGCCTGCGCCTCAGCGCGGACCCGCTCGATGGCGGCCGTGTTTGCGGCCTGCGCGCGCTGGCGGGCCTGCTCTTCTTTGGCCGCGGCGCGGCCGCGCGATTCTTGAGCGGCGCCCGCGTCAACCTTTTGCTTCGCCTGGGCGAGGGTCATGCGCTGAGAGGCGGTGCGCGCTTCATCTTCAAGCGCGTCTCGACGCGCCTGCAGCGCGGCCGCGTCAGCGCGCTTGTCGGCGATCCGCATGAAGATCGTGGCCCCTTTGATAGAGGCTGACCCCGCGGCCAGGCCGGCCTTGACCTGTTCGATCGTCGCGCCGTCGAGGATCGCGCCGATCTGCACCGGTCGCCCCTGCTTATCGGTGGCCGCGAACGCGTCGTGCGCGCCGCGCAGGCCGTACACCTGGGGACCGTCGACCTGGACCCGAATCGGATGCAGCGGCGTCGTCCAATGGGGGCCCGGTTCGAGCCGTGTCTCGCCCCGCGTGCCGACGTGGTCGGGCGGCACGAAGCGCACCGCGAGGCCGGCGAGGCCAATGATCAGCAGCAGGCAGGCGACGATCAACGAGAGCAGCCTCATGGCGTGTCCTCATCGACCGGCGGCGTGCGCGCCCCGTCAACCTGCGGCAGCACATGCGTCAGGATCGCTTCATCGAGCAGGCGCCCGCCATGCTCAGCCAACGCCACGGCGCGGGCCGCCAACGCTTCGGCTTCGCTCGGCGCCACGGCGTCGATGACCTGCGCCCGCGTGAAGAGCGTCGCGCGTTCGCTGCGCGCGGCGATCAACCCGCTCTCGGCGTCGCGGCGGGCCTCTTCCAGATCGGCGGCGGCCTGCATGCCGGCCGCCTCAAGCTGGGCCTCGAGGATCGCCGACTGCTCGGCGCGCTCGGTGTCCCACTGCTGCTGCGTCTTGAAGTCAGCGAGCGCCGCTTCGCCGACTGCCTTCGCTGCGGCGTCGAGGACGGCGGCCAGCTTGAGCTGTCGATCGCGTCGATTGGCGATCCCGGCCTGGATGCCGCTGGGCGTCTGCCAACGCGCGCTCGACACGGCCTCGATGATGAAGCCGTCGCCCGCCAGCCGGCCCTCGAGCACGCGACGCACGGCCGGGATCAGCGCGTCGGGCGGGGCCGACGCCAGGTCGGTCGCCGAATGCATCGCGATGACCTTTGCCCACGCCCACGCCAACTCGCCGCGGGCGACGGTGTCCCAGCCGCGCGTTTTATGGCCGTACTTCAAGAACACTTGGGCGGCGCGCTCGGGATCGACGCGATAGGTCAGCGTGGCGGCGCGCACGGGCAGCGCGATGCCGTCCTGGGTGTGCGCAGAGAACGCGACCGGGTCTGGTCGATTGCGTCGCAGCGACAGGCGCCAGGCGTGCTGGCCGATGGGCACCCAGAACGCGAGCCCGCTCGAGCGGCGCGCGACCCAGGCGGGCGGCCCGAGCTGCAAGATGCCGGTGTCGTTGGTGATCACGAGCGCGGTCTGGGCCGGCACCTGGGTGACGCCGGGGCCATGCACCACAAGAGCGCCCGCGAACGCAGCGAGCGACAGCAGCCACAGGACCCAGCGACGGCGCTTGGGCCGCGGCGGTGGGTCGGGGGCCTGAGTCTTGTCGAACACCTCTGCCAGCTGCACGCGCGGGCCTCATCGATCGTCGTCCGGCGCTGGGCGCCGCGTGCCCGGAGGGTACCCAAATCGGACCGGTTTCGCATCACTGCGCGCACGTATGCTGGCATCGGTCCACGTTTGGAGGGCAAGATAGCCTATGCGATCGGCCCCGACGGGCCCGGCTAAAGGGGGAAATATTGGTGAGGTTCGGCATTGCGCTCGGTGGCTTGGCGCTCGGGATGACGTTGGGATGTGTAGACGGCGACGAGCTGAGCGGGGGACTGCGCGGCGAAGGCGGCAGCGTCGCCGGCGGCGCACAGGGTGAGGGCGGTCAAGGCGGCGGCGGGGGCGAAGGCGTCGGGGGCGAAGGCGGCGGCGGCGAAGGCGGCGGCCCCGGTGCCACCGACGCCCGACCGCCAACCGGCGACGCCCGCGTGCCTGACGACGCCGGCCTGCCCGACGCGGGTGGCAGCGGCTGCGCCGCCGAGACGTGCAACGGCACCGACGATGATTGCGACGGGCTGATCGACGAGGGCGCGGGCGAGGTCTGCGGGCCCGCCGAGGCCGGTGTCGGGCGGTGTGTGGCAGGAGAGCGCCGCTGCCTCGCGGGCTTCTTGCAGGAGTGCGTGGGCGCGATCAGCGCGGCCGACGAGTTCTGCGACACCGTCGACAACGACTGCGACGGCGCGGTCGACGAGGGCCTCGATTGTGCGCCGTGTGCCGCCGATGAGACGCAGGTCTGCTTCAGCGGTGAGCCTGCGCAAGCGGCGATCGGCATCTGTCGGCCCGGCACCCAGACCTGCGACGCGGCCCGCCTCGTCTTTGGCCCCTGCGCAGGCGAGGTCGCGCCCGGTGGCGAGATTTGCAACGGCGCAGACGACGACTGTGACGGCACCGCCGATGAAGCGCTGTTCGATCCCGACGCCACCTGCATGGTGGGCGTTGGGGCCTGCGCTGCGCCGGGCGCAGTGGTGTGCACGCTCGACGGGCTGGGCTGCGAAGGCGCGGCAGGCCCCGACGGCAATGAGATCTGCAACGGCCTCGACGATGACTGTGACGGCCGCACCGATGAGGCGTTTGAGCTGGGCGAAGCCTGCGCCGAGGGCGTGGGCGTGTGCGCGGTCAACGGCGCGCTGGTGTGTGGGCCCGATGGCGGGCTGGTGTGTGAAGGTGTGGGCGGCGCGGCGGTCATTGAGGATCCCTGCAATGGCCTCGATGACGACTGCGACGGCCAGGTCGACGAGGCCGTCGCCTGCTACCGCGGGCTTGATGGGACCCAGAACGTGGGCGCTTGCCGCGCGGGCACCGAGGTCTGCGGTGAGGGCTGCGTGGGTGCAATCTTGCCCGGCGACGAGCAGTGCAATGGCGCCGACGACGACTGCGATGGCAACGCAGACGAGGGGATCGGCTGCGAATGCGACGCCGGCGAACGCTCCGATTGCTTTGAAGGCGCTGGACTGGCGGGGGTGGGCATTTGTCAAAACGGCGCGCGCACCTGCTTGGACGACAGCACCTGGGGCCCTTGCGAAGGCGTGGTCAACGCGCAGGTCGAGGCGTGCAATGCCATCGACGACGACTGCGATCGGCGGGTCGACGAAAACCTGACCAACCGCTGCGGCGATTGCGGGCCCGAGCCCGACGAGGTCTGCAACAGCGCTGATGACGATTGCGACGGTCGCACCGACGAGGGCACCACGAACAGCTGTGGCGAGTGCGGCCCGGTGCCGCGTGAGGTCTGCAACGGCGGCGATGATGACTGCGACGGTCGCACCGACGAGGGCGTCGTCAACGCCTGTGGCGAGTGCGGTGTGCTGGCCGGCGAGTCCTGCGACGGCCGGGACGATGACTGCGACGGGCGTATCGACGAGGGCACGCAGAACGCGTGTGGCGGCTGCGGCGCGGTGCCGCGTGAGGTCTGCAACGGCAACGATGACGACTGCGACGGCGGCATTGATGAAGGCCTGCTCAACGTCTGTGGTCGCTGCGGCGCGGTGCCCAACGAGGCCTGCAACGGCAACGATGACGACTGCGACGGCAGCGTCGATGAAGGCGTGCTCAACGCGTGTGGCGGCTGCGGCGCGGTGCCCAACGAGGTCTGTAACGGCCGCGATGATGACTGTGATGGCCAGACCGACGAGCGCGTGCAGAACTTGTGTGGCGGCTGCGGCGCGGTGCCCGACGAGGTCTGTAACGGCGGCGACGATGACTGCGACGGCCGCACCGACGAGGGTGTCAGCAATGTTTGTGGCGGCTGCGGCGCGGTGCCGGCCGAGATCTGCGACGGCATCGACAACGACTGCGACAACAGCCTCGACGAAG
>JBNMOZ010000597.1:0-3948 GCA_051276005.1 Bradymonadia bacterium
TCTGGTACGCAGCAGTCGGGTACGCAGCAGTCGGGTACGCAGCAGTCGGGTACGCAGCAGTCTGGTACGCAGCAGTCTGGTACGCAGCAGTCTGGTACGCAGCAGTCTGGTACGCAGCAGTCTGGTACGCAGCCACCTGGCGCTCGGCTGGATGTGCGGCGGGTCTTCGTGCCTGTCGATGAAGCCGGGCGGGGCGATTTGGCTGACGCCGCGGCGCAAGTGCGCTCGGCGCGCGTCTTGGCCGCGCTCATCGAATCGGCGCGCTGATCGCTCCGCCCGCCCCGCTGCGGTAGATTTCGGCGATGGATCCTCTCAGCTACTTCATCTTGGGTGCGACCGCGTTCCTGGCCGCGACCGTCGTGCCGTTCTCGTCCGAGGCGGCGGTGCTGGGCGCGTTGGCGCTGGGGGGCGATCCGGCGTGGGTGCTGCTCGCGGCCAGCGTCGGCAACTGCCTGGGCGGCCTGTCGACGGTCGCGCTGGGGTGGTGGTGGGCCAGCGCCGCGCAGGCGCGCTTGGCACGCACCCCACGCGGCGCGCGGGTGCTCGCCTGGGCGCAGCGTCATGGCGCGTGGTGTCTATGGGCCAGCTGGCTGCCGCTGGTGGGCGACGCCGTCTTGCTCGCCGCGGGCGTATTCCGCCTCAACCGGTGGGTGATCGTGGGGGTGGGGTTGGGCACGCGGGTGGCGCGCTACGCGGCGATCATCGCGGTCGCGGCGTAGCGCACAGCGTCGCCCGAGTCGAGCGGGCGCTCTACTCTTCGGACGCGCTCAACTCGAAGGCACCGAAGATGGGTGCATCACCGCCGGCCGGGCCCGCTTGGATCTCGATGTCGCCGACCACTGCGTCGAGCACCGTGTTCACGTCGGCGTAGCTCAGCGTGATGTAGAAGGTCGCGGGCAGCTTGATGTTCGCGGCGTCGATGAACATGTCGTCATCGTCGTTGCGATATTGAACCGCGCCGAACTGCTCGGGATCGCTGGGCATGAGCACGTAGGTGATCGGCGCGTCGCCCGGCGCCGCCAGGTTGTCGGCCGTGTAGTACCAAGGCAGCTGGCGGCCATCGACGTCGACGGTGCCCTCGCGGTTCGGCGTCTGGAAGTCGCTGCCCAGGTTGCCCCGCATCGCGAGGGTGACGGGGCGCTCGTCGAAGTCAACCAGCGGCTCGAGCCGCAGGCGCCACGTGCGATCGATGCGCTCGCTCACGACGCGCACGCCGTAGCCGCCGACCATCGCTTCGCGCTCTCCCAGCGAGACGTCGAGTTGCTGCGTCGCGCCGCCAAAGGTGACGCTGGTGCGGCCGAAGGTGTCGAAGGAGTCGCGCCCGCCGTCGCCCCAGCCGTTGGCGCCCACGCCGTTGTCGGGCTGAAAGTTCTGCGGATCGACGAACGGAATCGGGCCCTGGGCCGAGACCCACTGCTCGGGGCCGCCGCCGTCGACGAAGACGTAATACTCCCCCGCTTCAGGGTTTTGCAGCGTGATCGTCGGCTCGGGCGCCGAGAAGTTACCGGCGCAGGCCAGCATGCTGCCGGGCTCTTCGCAGTCGTTGCGCACCGAGAGGATGACCGGGTAGTCAGTGCCGGGGTTAGCGGCCGAGAAGGTGACCGACTCGACGCCCTCAACGACGGTGTAACGGTAGACCGCGTCGGGTGCGCTGCGTCCGCCGCAGCGATTCAAGTACACGTCGCGACCCTCTTCGAGAGTGGCGCCCAAGATGTTGCCGTTGCGCGGAATCTCGGGGGTGTCGACGTCGGGTCGGCATGACTGATCTTCGGTCAGGTCGCCGCGCGCCTGGCAGCCCGGGTCGGCGGGCCAGTCGATCAAGTCGTCTTCGTCGTCGTCGGCCATGTTGCCGCACAACGGGATCACGTCGGGGTCGGTCTCGTCATCGTCATCGGCGTCCAGGCAGCCCAGGTCGGCGCGGTCGATGAGGCCGTCGAGGTCGTTGTCGACGCCATCGGCGCAGCGCGGCGCGATGTCGCCGACGTTGATCTCGGTGGGGTCCGCGGCGAAGCGGCAGCCCGGATCGTCGGGGAAGTCGATGCGGTCGTCGTTGTCGTCGTCGCGTTCATTGCCGCATTGCGGCGGGAAGGCGGGGTTGACCTCGCTGGGATCGGCCGCGTAGGCGCAGCCATAGTCGATGGGGAAGTCGATGCGGCCGTCGTCGTCATCGTCGATGCCGTTCGAGCAGACCGGCGGGACCTCTTCGTCGATCTCGCTGGGGTCGGCCGCCGACGAGCAGCCCTGGTCAAACGGGAAGTCGGCGACGCCGTCGCGATCATCGTCCTGCTCGTTGGAGCACGCCGGCTCGCCCACATCGTCTTCGGTCCCGTCGCCGGCCGACTCGCAGCCGGGATCGTTGGGGTAGTCGGTGAGGCCGTCCATGTCGTCGTCGAGCCGGTTGCTGCAGCGCGAGCGGGGTCGGGGATCAACCTCGTCGTCATCGCCGCGGGCCTGGCAGCCCGGATCGACCGGGAAGTCGGCCAGACCGTCGCGATCGTCGTCGATGCCGTTGGCGCAGGCGGGGGCCGCGTCGGGGTCTGCCTCGTCGAGGCCACCGCGCGTCAAGCAGCCGGGATCATACGGATAGTCGATGAAGCCATCATCGTCGTTGTCGACGCCGTCGTTGCAGGCGCCAGGCTCGCCGACCGGATCACGCTCGTCCTGATCGTCGGCGTCGGTGCAGCCGGGATCTTCGCCGTCGATGCGGCCATCCAGGTCGTTGTCGCGGCCGTCACTGCAGCCGGCATCAAGCGGCTCGACCTCGAGGGTCAGCTTGAAGGGTCCGCCGATGCCGAACCGGCTGTCGACGATGATCCAATACCCGCCGACTGCGGCGCGCTCGATGACCACGCGGCCCTGCTCAGCGCCGGCAGCGACGCCGTCGTCGCAGCCCAACTCGGTGCCGCGATCGGGACAATCGGTGCGCACGTACACGACGGTCTGCGCCTCGGTCTCGGGGTGCGCGGTGCTGAACTCGAGGCGCGCGTTGATCGGGTTGTCGTAGTAGTAGGCGATCTCGTTGCCGCCCATGCCGCCGCAGGCACCCGCGAGGGCGTTGGTGCCGTCTTGCAGGTCGCCAAGCACGAAGTCGCTGCCCGCGAAGAACTCGCGATAGCGCACGCCTTCGCCGCACTGGTCGACTTCAGAGGTGCCCGCTGCGCTCAGGCAGCCGGGATCGAGCGGGAAGTCGACGATGCCGTCGCCGTCATCGTCTTCATCATTGCTGCACACCGGGAAGCGGCCTTCGTCCTCCTCAAGGCGGTCAGCGGGCGTATCGCAGCCCGGATCGTTGGGATAGTCGATGCGGCCGTCTTCGTCGTCGTCGAGGTTGTTGAGGCATTGAGCGAGCTGTCGCTCGGTCACGGTGATGCGGGTGGGCCCGCCCGCCCCGGCCACGCCGTCGATGAAGATGTAGTAGTCGCCGCGGGTCGGCCGCTCGAGGATCAGGGTGTGGCCCGGCTCGACGACGTTCTGGTCTTCGGTCTGGCAGCCGACCTCGGCGTCGGCGTCGAGGCAGGCGGTGCGCCGCACGTAGATGGTGGTGGGCACGCTGGTCTCTTCGCCGACCGTGCTGATCTCAAGGGCTTCAACGGCGCGATCGAGGCGGTACTGCAGCACCACCTCGGGGCTGCCGCGTCCGCCGCAGCTGCCTTCGCTCTCGAAGACGCCACGGGCGGTGTCGAGCACCAGCGGCACGCCGTCGGCGAGGCTGGGCGGATCGTACACGTTGCCGCAGGCGCCGCGCTCGCTGTAGTCGGATGACGCTCGGCACCCGTCATCGGCCGGGTAGTCGATGCTGCCGTCGCGGTCGTTGTCGATGCCGTCGGCGCAGGCCGGGCGGATGGGCTTGTCGGCCTCGTCGCGATCGCCGGCGCCAGAGCAGCCCGGATCCAACGGGTAGTCGATGATCTCGTCAGCGTCGTCGTCGACGCCGTTGGCGCATTGCGG
>JBNMOZ010000598.1:0-3946 GCA_051276005.1 Bradymonadia bacterium
GCCTGAGTTACAGGCCGCTACAGGCCGCTACAGGCCGCTACAGGCCGCTACAGGCCGCTACAGGCCGCTACAGGCCGCTACAGGCCGCTACAGGCCGCCCAAGTAGTTCAGCATGATGTGGTAGTACTCGTCGCCCGACAGCAGCCCCTCTTCAAGGGCCAACGTCACCGCTGGCTTCAGCAGATTGTTGAAGAGGTTTCGGTCTCTGCAGGCCACCTCGGCGACGTTTTGCTTGTCGATGATGTCGTCTCGCATCGCGCCGTAGAAGCTGCCACTCGCCATGTGCGCCGACAGCTGGCTCGTCCAGCCCTTTTGCACCGCGGTCGAGCCCGTGCTCGAGGCGTGTCCACCCATGCCGCCATCGCCTTTGCGATACCGATGCAGGTACTTCGGCAGCGGGAACGCCGGCCGATTACCGTACGTGAGTTGCTCTGCGAAGGCGCCAGAGTATGACGCGTTGGGCGGAAAGTGGTCGACCTCGACCTGATCGCAATTATAGCCCAGCGGCACCAACACCGCAGCGACCGCGGCATAGTCTGCATCGGAGCCGTAATTCGCCCGCCACCAATTATATGAGCCCTTCTTCGACACGCCTGACCTCCACTGTTCGTCCGAGGGCTACAGCCTAACTCGGCGTCGCAAACGCGACAAGCGCACCGGTCGCAGCCGGTGCGCTTGTCGCGAAGCAGCGGGCCCTAAAGCGGGATGCTGCTCAAACCATCAACCGTAACGGCGCCCAGCGTTCCTGCCGGCCGGAAGCGAAAGGCGTATGCGCCGTCAGCATGGGTCAGGGTCGCCGCAACGAGGTCGACCGGCCTCGCTTCGGTGCCATGGCTGCGCGTTGTCGAAGCTGACGCGGCCGTCATCCGCTGCGCTCGCCGCGCGACGGCCCATGTCGCGACCACGACAAGACTCGCCTGGCCACGTGCACCGCCACGCGGGCGTCGCGCGGACCCATGGTCAGTCAATACAGCGGGCAGTCCCTCGATCAAGCGTCGGGGCTGGCCAGCGCCCCGTCGAGGAAGCGGCGCAAGACCAGCATCTGATCGCCCCCGAGGCTCTGCCTCAAGAAGGCGCTCGCGTACAGAGACAAGCCCAAGACGAGGGCCAACGGCGGGATCCACAGCCCCCAGCTGCCCGTGCCGATGACTTGCCGCATCGCGCGATGGACCCCGGCCAAGAGCCCGGCCATCGCCAGGACGCCGTACATGCCGATGTAGACGGTCCAAACGCTGCGATCAGGCATCAAACGGCCGTGAATGACCGCCCCCTCGGGATGCGGGCGCACATGCGCGTCGAGCCAGGGCGACAAGAAAAGCCGGGCGTCCTCTCTGATGTTGAGCCCCATGTGGGTGCCGCCCATCTGGCCCTGCACCAACCCGTCGGGGGCCGCCCGCAACGCCGCGCGCACTCGCTCGAGTACCTCATCGGGAGAGCCGGACACCACCAGCTCAACCCGCGGCCGCATGTGGGCGCGTTGAATGGCGCCATCATCCCGCTGTCGGCGCTCGGCGGGAAGTGTCCTGCGAAGTTTTAGGCATGCGGGTGTGATCGGATGGGTGCAGCCGCGTGGGGCACGATCGGAGGCTCCGACTCCCGGCCCGGCGGCTTGGTTCCTCCTCTTCGGGACGGGGGGTGGCTCCGAGTCCGGCGGCGGCTGGTGCTTTTCTTGGCTCTGCCCGCGTGCGGCGGTGGCGATGATGATGACGTGGGTCCAGCCGAAGCAGCGACCGACATGCACGCTGAGTCTGGGCAAGGCGGCATGGGCGGCATGGGCGGAGCGGGCGGAGCGGGCGGCATGGGCGGAGCGGGCGGCTCTGCTTCGTTCGACTACGCGGGTGAGAGCAACGTCGGCACGTGCGCGCTCAACCCGCAGGACGCGTCGCGCTACGCCGTCGTTGGCTTCTGGCGCTCCGACGATTGCTCGGGTGATCCGATCGCGACGAACGCGTTCCCCATCAACTCGACCGCGGCCTGCTGCTGCTGGCCCGGGAACTCTGGCGAAAATTCGGCGGACGGCTTCGAGTGTGATCCCGATGCGAGGACGGTCTCGCTCGTTCGATACAACAGCCTCAACTGCGGGGACGGCGACAACACACCGACGGTCAAGGTCTTTCACGTGGATGACTGCCGTCAGGACATCCCGCCCACGCTGTGCTCGCGTGTGATCGACCTCGGGCCCTGCCGCTGAGGGCCACAGCGGTCGAGCTGCCCAACCAGGCGCGCGGAGGCTGTCGCTACTCGGCCCGCGGCGCGCCGACCGCGCAGCCAGAGCCAGGCGTGCACACCTGAGAGCCGTCGTCTTGGGACTGACAGCACCAGTTCTTCGGACAACTGCTGACGAATGAGCAATGGCTCACACAGACCCCAACCGGTGTGCGATCGCCGGTCCAACACACGGGGTGTGACTGCGGGCACGCGACCCGCTCGGCGGCGAGCACCGCCTCGCCACAGTGGGTGATGGGGGCGTCCTGCTCAAGCTTCGCCTGGTCGACCTCCCAACTCTTCCACCAAAAGCCGAACATGGCCAGCAGCCCTACGGCCATCATCATCCAGACGTGTCCGCGCATCGTCAGCCTCCCTCGTACGCCCTCAGCTTGCCCGACCGGCTGCTGCGATGAAACCCAGCTGCCGAAAGGTTGGAAGGTGGGCAGGTCGGTTGGGCAGGTCGGTTGGATCGGTTGGACTGGTTGGACCGGTTAGACCGGGTCAGTTGGCGGTCTCGAACGCACCGATATCGGCGGGCTCTCCCCGCGGCTGGAGATCCTTGTCGATGGGCTCACGGAAGGCATCCGCGGCCTGACCGTTCGCGGCCGACTCCCCGAGGATGCGCATGTTATGGGCCAAGCGGCTCAAGAAGCTCGGATCGCCCTGCACGTTGCCAGCAGCGTTGTCGAGCAGGTTGATCGCGTCGGCGGTCTCGGCCACCTGGCGTCCAGAGTCATACCCGTATTGCCCGTCAGCGTTGCGCCAAAACAGGTTCGACTGCACCTGGATGTCCGGCCCTGCGTCAGCTTGGGTGTACAGCCCGTATCGTCCATTGAACGCGAGGATCGTGTTCGCGATCGTGGCCACCCCTTGCTCAAGGTTCACCCCGATGCCGTCATTGTCGGCGACGGTCGAGTGCACGATCGTCGTCTCGGCCGCGGGCTGGTTGGCGTAGACCCCACCCCCGCTGTTGTCGACGATCGTCGAGTTAATCAGCGTGAGAGTCGAGCCGTTGTTGCACACCTGCGCTATGGCGTCGCCGGCGTTATGGCCCTGATTGTTGACGAGGCGCGCTCGGCGGATCGTCGAGGCAGCGCCAGCATCGAAGCGGATTGAGCACGCCCGTTGTTCGGCGCCTTCGACGCTCACGTCCATGACTTCAACCTCGCTCTCGACCCCGTAAACCAAGGCGACGCCCCGCCAAAAGTTATTGACCGCCATGGAGTCGACGTCGACGACGTGTACATCTTCGAGCACCGCGCGGCTGTTGCGACTAAAGAACGCGCCGCCAAAGTCAGTGAACGTTAGGTGGGACACCCGGTTGGGCTGCTCAATGGCGTCGTCCCAGATGAAGTAACCCACCTGGTCGCTGCGCAGAACGACCTCGCTGGCGGCGTTGATACCCTCGCCCGTCCCGAAGAGCTGGATGCCATCCCAGAGGGTGATGGGGAACTCTTCGCTTTCGACCGGCATGTCGTGGCTGTAGGTGCCGGGGCGAATCATGATGCGCGCGCGGGGCTCCTCTGCGGTCGCTACGGCATACGTGATCGTGCGCAGCCGGAATCGGAGCCAGCCTCCCGCTCGAAGAACAGCGAATCTGCTCCGGCGCCCGCAAAAAAGCACGTCTCTCGAAGAAAATCTGCGACACGCGGCGCGCGTGGCCGATGGGGAGGTAGCCCGCGATTCAGGGGCACCCAAATCAGGAGCCACAAAATGCCCCGCAGCCTGCGCCATGTCG
>JBNMOZ010000599.1:0-3936 GCA_051276005.1 Bradymonadia bacterium
GGCGACTTTCGCACCGGCAACTTCATGGTCGACGCGACGGGTCTCGCGGGCGTCCTCGACTGGGAGTTCGCCCATTGGGGCGACGCCAGCGAGGATCTGGCCTGGCTCTGCGTGCGCGACTGGCGCTTCGGCCAACTCGACAAGGCGGCCGGTGGCATCTGCGACCGCGCAACCTTCTACCAGGCCTATGCCGCAGCGAGCGGCCGGCCGGTTGATGCCGCCCGCGTCCACTTTTGGGAGGTGCTCGGCAACCTCCGGTGGGGCGCCGCGACGGCCTTTCAGGGGCTGCGCTACGCCGCCGGTCAGACCGACCTCGAGCTGCTCGCGATCCCCCGCCGCGCCGCCGAGATGGAGTTCGAGGCCCTGCGCCTCATCGAGGCCGGTCCGCCGCCGCTGGCCTGACCCCCGCCCCCGCTTCAACGCCGTCTTTTCTGGAGATGAGATGCAGGACACGCCCGACGCACCGACGCTGCTGACCGAGATCGCCCAGTTTCTCGAGTCCCAGGTGCGGCCGTCCATCGACGACAAGGGGCTCGCATTCAGGGTGCGGATCGCCGTGCACCTGCTGGGCGTGATCGCCCGCGAGGTCGAGCACGCCCCCGTACACCTGACCGCTGAGGCTGACCGACTGTCGGCTCTTTTGGGCGGGGCGCCCCCCGGCGACGATCTGCATGCATGGGTCGAGGGCCGCAACGTTGCGCTCGCGACGGGCCTGCGCGCCGACGCGTACGACGCCGAGACCCGAACCGCCATCCGCACCCACCTGATGCAGACGTTGCGCGAGACGCTGGCGATCGCGCAGCCCCGGTTCGACACTCGGCCTTGATGGGCGGCGCGCAGGCCCCGTCAGGGCAACCCGAATTGAATCCCGCGGCGCCGCCCGCGATACTGTCTGCTATGCGTTTCTTCTGCTTTGCGTTGCTCACAATAGCGTCGGTGCTCTCGGCCTCGGTCGCGCAGGCCGGCCCGCGTCGGGTGGCCGTGCTGTCGCTCAAGAACACCGCCGAGTTGGCGCCCCCCGAAGTGCGCTACATCGCCGACCAGGTGCGGGCCGGCCTGCTTCGGCTGCCCCCGTCGCAATTCGTCATCCTCACGCGCGAAAATATACTGGCGATGCTGCCGCCGGGTCGCCAACTGGCCGACTGCGAAGGCGACTGCGAGGTCGAGACTGGCCGCAACATCGGCGCCGACTTGATCATCACGGGCGAGGTTCTTGCGTTCGGTGCAGGCCTGCGGGTCGCCTTGCGGGCCCATGAGGTCGAGTCGGGCAAGCTCGTGGCGACGGTGGCTGCCTCGGGCGCGACCATCGAGGCGCTCGAACGCCCCGTGGTCGACGCGGCCCGCGCCCTCGCTCTTCGGCTGCCCGCCGCCCAGCCCGGTTTGCAAGTGGGCGTGGGCGCGCCCCGACCCCCGCCAGCGCCCAACCAACCGGTCAACGACGACACGGGCTTCCTGGTGATCACGTCGCAGCCGACCGGCGCCCAGGTGCGCATCGACGGCGTGGCCGTGGGCGTGACGCCCCAGCAACAGGAGCTCTCGATCGGACGCCACCGCGTGCAAGTGGGCCACGCGCTCTACCACCCCGACGTCCGGGCGCTGCGCATTGGCCCGACCGGGGCGCGCTTGGCGGTGGTGTTGCGGCCCGCGCATGGCGCGCTGCGCGTCGAAGGCGAGCGCCACCTCGCGGGCGCCCAGGTTCGCCTCAACGGTGAGCCGGTCGGCCGCGTGCCGTGGGCGGCCACCCAGAAGGCCTCGGGCGACTACGTGCTGACGGTTGAGGCGCCCTGCCACGCGCCGTTCGAGCAGCGCATCACCGTGCGTGACGGGCAGACGACCCGCGTGCGGCCGACGCTGGCGCCGATCTGTGGCGCCCTGAGCGTGCAAAGCGATCCGCCGGGCGCCGCGATCGTCATCAACGACAGACCCACCGGCGAGCTCACCCCCCATGTCTTCACCGCGTTGCAGCCCGGCATCGCCACCGTACGTCTCGAGTTGGACGGACACGCGATGCATGAAGGCCGCGCGCGGATCATCCCCCGGGTGACCCGAACCCATCGCGCGCAGCTGCCCGCCATGTATGGATTTCTCTCCGTCATGGCCCAGAACGCCGACGGCACGCCCTGCGAAGGGCCGCTGCGAATCGACGGCGAGCGGGTAGGACGCACGCCCTGGAAGGGCCGCAGCGTCGCGCGCACGGTTACCCTGGCAGTCCGCTGCCTCACTGGGACGGCCACGCAGCGCATCGCCGTCCCGCAGAATACGCGCAAAAAGGCGCAGCTGAAGGTCGGTCAGGGTGGCGGGTCCGACCAGTGCGACGCCCGCTTGGCCATGTGCCTCGACACCGCCCGCGAAGACGAAGCGGCCTATCGCAAATGCTTCGCCCGCGCTCAAGAATGCGCCACACCCGACCCGCTCGCCAACACCGCCCGCCAGCACGTCTGGCAGCACGCCGACTCGCCCCGGGCCCGGGCCCGGGCTGCGCGGGGCATGTCGTGGTCGTGGATGCCGCAGGTGGATCGGCTGCGCGACTTCCAGGTGCTGCAGGCCCTCATCTGGCTCAACGCGCCCACCGACAGGCTGCGCATGGGCCTCGCGCTGAGCGGCCTCAACGTGCACCTCACCGAGTCGACCCCCGACGGCTTCATGGGCGTCGGCATCAGCTTCGGCACTCAGCTGGTCGGCCGCCTGCGTGTCACCGGGCCCATCGGCCTGATGGGCGGATTCGGCATCAACGGCGGGTGGGTGCCCTGCGACAATGGCTCCAGCGACGACGTGCAGACGCCGACGCAGGTCGCCAACGACGCGCGCTGCTCCGAGTCGACCGGCGACGCCAGCGGTGAGCCCGACATCGGCTTCGCGGCGCTGACGACCCGCGTGCTGCTCGACGTCGACCTGGGCCAGGCGTCGGTACAGGCAGGGTGGGTGCGGGCTCAATATTTCGGAGGTGATACTTTGGTCCACTTTGGCGGACAGAACGGGTTGAGCATGGGAATGCGCTATGACTTCTGATTCTGGTCAAAGCCGCGTTGCTCGGCCTCTACGCGCCGTATTCCGCTCGCCAGATCATCGATTGCGCGCGGTTGTGACGATGCCATTTTTGTCGGTTTTGCTGCTCGCCGGCTGCGGCGGCGCACCCCTCACGCCGCCACCGTCATCCGCCCGGCTGGCTCTCGCCTACCCCACCGCGCTCTACATCATGGCCACGGGCGAGAGCGACAGTCGCCTGGCCGCCGAGGCCGCTGCCAAGGCGGGCGTCTCGGAGCAGATCTCAGCGCGCATCGAGTCGAGCTTGAGCGTGCGCACCCGCAGCGACGGCACCCATGAAGACCAGAAGATCGACGCCCGCATCAACAGCTCGTCGAGCTTCAGCCGCGCCGAGCTGATCCGAGTGGTGCCCAAGCACGGCCGCTGCGTCGAAGGCCGCTGCTCCGCCGTGGCCGTCCTGCATCGCGGTGAGGCCGACGCCGCGCTCGCTAAAGACTACGTCGCGCCGGCAGAGCGCTTTCGCCGCGCCAGCGAGGCCGCCGTTGCGGCGGAGCGGATCACCGAGTTCACGCGCCAATTTCGCGTCGCCGAAGACGCCTGGCGCGCCGTGCGACCGCTCGCTGCGTGGCGCGACGCGATCACCGGTGCCGCTGAAGTCGCCCAGGACGCCGAGCGGCACGCGCGACTGCTCGCAGCCCGCGACGATCGCCTGAAGACCTTGCGGTTGGCGGTGATCGCACCGGCAGACGACATGGGCCAGACCACCGCCGGCGCGCTCGCCGCGGCCTTCACGCGCATGGGCATCTCGGCGCGCCCCGCCACGACGTGCAGCGCCGGCTACGCCGTGTCGACGAGCGGCGCGGTCGAGTGCGGGACAGGCTCCTTCGGGCCGCGCTGCGCTCTGCCTCTGCAGGTCGGACTCAAGGCCTGCCCAGACGGTGCGCCCTTGGC
>JBNMOZ010000600.1:0-3932 GCA_051276005.1 Bradymonadia bacterium
CAGGCTCGCGCGGGCGTACTTCGCGCTGCGATCGGGATCGCTGAGCAGGCGTTGGCTCATATTGAGGCCCTCGCGCTTGGTGCGTTGCGCGACATAGCGGTGTACGAGCTTGGGGAAGTCGAGCTGGAATTCGTGTTTGTCGGTCGGCGTGTACGGACACTGCACCTCGCACAGCTTGCACTGAAAGCAGCTGTTGACGACCGACTCGGTGTGCTCGGCCGTCAGCAGGGTGACGTCGCCGTCACAGTCGTCGTCGATCGCCTTGAACAGGATCGGAAACGAGTCGCAGTATTTGAAGCACATGCGACAGCCATGGCAGACCTCGAAGACCCGCGTGAGCTCCTCTTGGAGCGCGGACTGCTGCCAGTATTTGGCTTCGCTGGGGTCGTAGGTCAGGCCGTCGGTGGGCTTGTACGAGATGTTCGTAGACATGGCGGGCGCCTCAGCAAGGGAGGGACGAAGGCGCCCCGCAGGGCGCCGCGCGATCAGCTGATGTCGTTGAGCAGCGCCTGGAAGCGACCCGCGTGGCTCTTTTCGGCCTTGGCGAGGGTCTCGAACCAGTCGGCGATCTCTTCGAAGCCTTCTTCGCGGGCGGTCTTGGCGAAGCCGGGGTACATATCGGTGTACTCGTGGGTCTCGCCGGCGACGGCGGCCGCCAGGTTGGCTTCGGTGTCGCCGATGGGCAGGCCCGTGGCCGGATCGCCGACCTTGCGCAGGTAGTCGAGGTGGCCGTGCGCGTGGCCCGTCTCGCCCTCGGCAGTGTCGCGGAAGTTGCCCGCGATCTCCGGATAGCCCTCGACGTCGGCGACCTTTGCCATCCACAGGTAGCGGCGGTTGGCCTGGCTCTCGCCGGCAAAGGCCTCTTTGAGGTTGGTGTGGGTCTGCGTGTCTTTGAGGCTGCTCATATCGTCTCCAGAAATTTTCAGGCGCGCTCGGATGATCGCTCGCGTTCGTAGGTGGTATCAAACCCGCCTACGCGCGGCCAGCGCAGAGTACGCGACAGCCTCGTACGAGCCCGTAGGGCATTCGCCACGCGCCACCTTGCACAGCCGGATCTGCCCGACTCCGTGTTGCGAATACTCGCAAGACTCCCGGTGTTGGCTCGATGTGCGCCTTGATTCGACCAAATCCAGGCGCACATCGCTTGATGGCTCTCTGCGCCACAGTCTCCTAGAACGCGACGCCAGCCCCGATAGTCACCGATGGGACCCACGCGTCGACCACCAGATCCTCGTCGTCGGTGCTGCTGCCGGTGGGGGCCAACGCCTGCGCGAAAAGATCGACTCGGCTCGACGTCGTGCGCATCATCTCGACGCCCATGCGGCCGCCGACGCCGAACAGGGTCGCGGACGCGCTGCTTGGGCCCCCATCAATCCCCGAGGGGCCCTGGAATCGCTGGTGGTCCACGCCCGCGAGCGCGCCCAAGTAGAACGAGGTGTCGCCGAGCGGGTGGGTGAACCAGGCCAGGTGCATCTGCGCCGCGATATGGCCGACGAGGGTGAGATCCTGGCCGATGCCGTCGAGCTTGCCCGCGTAATGCAGTCGAATGCCCAGCTGCCAGGTGTCGACCTCGCGGCGGGCGTACACTGCGATGCCCGGCACGCTCTGCGCCGCGTCCGCGACGGGCGCGATGAGCTGGAAGGCCTCGACGCCGTAAATCATGCGCCCGGTCTTGAGCGAGCGCAGGCCATCGAGCAGCCAGTTCTTGCGACGCGGGCCCCGCAGCCTGACCGGATCGTTATTGAGCAGCACCCGCAACATGCGCTCGACGGCTCTGCCGATGTTGCCGTCGACGACCGGCTCGCGATGCGGCACCTGGGTGTTGATTCGTCCGGTCAGCAGCACGGCACCGTCGATGCTCAGGCGCTCCACGCGCACATAGGACGCGCAGTCGCTCGTCGCGGATCGGTGGGTGGCGTGGCGGTCGATCTCGGACATGACGAGGCGTTTGAGATCGGCAGCATCATCAGAGGCACCGCCGATCTCGACGCAGGTGCTTGTGGGCCCTTGGGCGTGCGCGCCAGCGGCGCATAGCATCAGGACCATGATCGCGAGCCAGATGCGGGTCATCAGAAGACCATGCCCACCTGAAAGAGGCTCGTGGGCATATAGGCGTCGATGCCGCCGGCGTTGATCTCGACGTCGAGCAGATAGGTGGGCAGGCCAACCTCGGCTTGCAGGTAGAAGTGGACCGAGCTGGCGCGCGCGAACTCGACACCCAACAGCAACTCGGCGTCGATGCCACCGGCGAAGACCCGCTCCCGATCGCCGCTTTGGCGCTGATCTTCACGGCGAATGATCGAGTAGGCCGACAGCTTGAACTGCGCGCCGCCGCCCCAATAGAACGATGTGACGCCCTCGCTGTTTGCATAACGCAGCACGTGCAGCCCCAGCCCCACGTTGCCGTCGAGGTCGACATGGCCACCTTCGCTGTTCGAGCGCGGCGTGCTCTGCGTCGAGCCCAGCGCGGCGCGGGCGAAGAAGTCTACGCCCCAGGCGCGGCGCTTGCCGCGGTAGCCCAACTGCAACCCCTTGGGAAACAGCCAGCGCCGCGCATCATTGGCGCGCCCGTCGCCACCGGCCGTGGGCAGGCTACCGGTCTCGAAGTGGCCCGAGACGGCGAGCACGAAGTGCCCGGAGCCATCAATTGTGCGCAGATCGGTCTCGGAGTCGGCGCGCAGCACCGTCTCGCGGGTCAGGCTGTCGGAGACTGGAATGTCGCGCAGGAGTGAACGCGCGATGCGGCGCGCCAGGGGCACGAACTCGTCGAGCTGGACCTGGTCGACCTTCTCTTCGCGGCGGTAGTTGCCCTTGTACTGCGCGAAGACGGTCCAGCCGTCTCGCAGCGGATACAGCTCGATGATGATCCGCGCGGCGCAGCCTTTGGCGACAGCCTCATAGCCGATCTCATGGGTCACTTCGTAGCGCACCATGCGGTCAAGATAGCGCGCAGGATCGATCGCATATGGATCGTCGACGTCCGCGATGATGGCGGCGGTCTCGGTGGCGGGGCTGCGGACCAACTCGGTCCCCATCGTCTCAAGCCCGTCTCTCGCGGCAGCCAGCGTCGCGTCGACTTTGTCACCGGGCGCGGCTGCGGCCGCATCGTCGGCCCCGGCTTTCCACGACTTCACCTGCACGTCGACGCAGATCGTTGTGGTCTCGGCATGGGCCAACGCGGTTGAGCCCAGAAGGAATATGAGAACAGTGAGAATATTTTGGGGCGACACGGTGTCTCCTGATGTTTTCAGCGCCGAGTGCGGTCACGCGAAGCGGTTTGGGCCAGCAGTTCGGGTCGGGGGTTAGCAGCCATCGTGCCAACCTGACTTTGCGGTACTTTACTGTTTGCTGCGCATTGGGATGCGTCGATATTGCGTCGGTGTGCATTGAGCGCTCTGCCGGTGCGCTTTGATTGCGTGTAGGTTGCGCGCCGGGCGCCGATATGGCGTCTGCTCAAGCGTGAAGGCGGCCCGACAACTTCACGGTGGTCGTGACGCGCGCACTCGGGTTGAATAGCATGAGGCTGATCGCGTTCGATGGGCCTGTCATTTGAACCGGCCGATCTCCGGCCGGAAGTTTGGGAGAAAAGAATGAAGCATTTCTTGACGCCATTTTTGGTGGCCTCGCTGTCGATGTACATCATTGGTTGTGACCTTGAGGGCGAGTGCGACGAGGCCGGCGTGTGCCTCGACTCGGGTCCCGCTGGCCAGGGCGGCGCAGGCGGCGAGGGTGCCGCTGGCGGCCAGGGCGGTCAGGGCGGTCAGGGCGGCGCGGGCGCAGCAGGCGGCGCGGGCGGCGCAGGCGGCGCGGGCGGCGCAGGTGGCGGTGGCGTCGATCTGCCCGGCGAATGTGACGGGACCTGCGACGCCATGCGCGCCTGCGCCGAAGAGAGCGCCGTCTGCGCCGACGTCGAGGATGGCGCGGGCTACTAC
>JBNMOZ010000601.1:0-3930 GCA_051276005.1 Bradymonadia bacterium
ACATGAGTTGGCCACCCACCAGCGGCACAGGCCACCTGCCCTTGGCCTGTGCCGGGTGGTGCGATGCCAAAGCCTATTGTCAGCATGTGGGCAAGCGGCTCTGTCACGCTGCCGACGCGGGTCAGTTCGACGCCCAGGCTGCGAGCGCCGATGAGATTCACGCGGCCTGCGCCATCGACACGAACCCGACCGGCCAAGCCGAAGGGAAGACATGCATGTGCTGGAGCGCACTAAACAACGAATGCAAGCAGGCGAGCGACGGCACCCGGGGGTGCACCCTCGATCAGTGCGAAGGCCCATACGCGGGCATGCAGTGCATGATGAGCACCCACATCTACGTGCAGAGCGACCGCCCCGCGATGCAGAGCATGGGCTGGCGGGGTGAGACGCTCGACTGCACTTTGGGCAGCCTCGCGGTGGATGAGGCCTCGCCAGAGCAGATCGACGCAGCCAGCATCGTCTGCTGCGCGGATTGAGGAGCGGGCACCTGCGCCCCGACGACGTGCGGCATGCTGGGCGTTGTTGGCGTGCGGATCGGCTTCGATGGAGCGGCGCGATGCGCACACCGGTGCTGGCTTCGCTTCGGATGGGGCGTCGTGGCGTACGAGCCGGTGCTGGTCACGCAGTTGGGTGGAGGAGAGTCGCGTTGCTCTGTTTTACGCGGCTTCGCCGCTAGCGGTCGGCCTCGCCGACATTTTGGGGGCGACCCCCTTGCCCCCTGTTCTTGATGACGCGAGCGGCCAACCTGGCGACACCCTTAGCCTATGAATCGGCCTTGAGGGGAGACGACTCGGCCACCACCAGCCGGAGCGCAGCAACGCTGCTCTTGCGCCGGAGAGTGACAACCCGTGGGACCAAACTAAACGCTCAGCCGCGCGATCTCTCAAGGCGATCATGCCCGACGATATGCAGACCGCCGCCGCCAATCGTGCGCAAGCCATGCGCGACAGAAGCCCGCCTTGAGAAAGCGTGCGACGGCGGAATTGCCGACCCCCTTGCGGGGTCGCCGTCGAGGCGAGGCAATTCCCGCGGATCAATAGGAGCAAGCCAACGCCCCGCCCCGAGAGCGACGCGCTGGCCAGAAACGACAATGAAGCCAGCAACCAGGCGGACTTCGATCACGATCCGCCGCAAATTGGGGATCCGGGGCGCCCCCCGGTGTTGGCCGAAGGCCGACCAATAGCGGCGAAGCCGCGAAGACCAGAGCAGCGCCCAGAGATCTCCACCCAGCCCCGCGACCAGCACCGGTCCACACAGCAAAACGCCCACCATGAATTGGCGCCATTGCCCATCCCGATCCATCATCGGGCGCGCTCGAACTGGCGTGAGGGGCAACGATGGCGATCAAAGACATTCTCGATAAGCTGCGCAATCGGGCCGGCAAGCCCGCCAAGGACGGCGAACCCCGCAAATGGCGCCGCTGGATCCTACCCGTGCTGGCGCTGCTCATGGTTGTCACCACGGTCTTCGGCGACAACGGTGGCTTCGTCGAAGTCGAGCCCGGCGAGGTCGCGGTCAAGTACAACAACACCGGGTTTGCGCTGTTCGGTGACGGATCGACCGTGATCAAGGAGCAGGGCGTCATCAGCTTCATGCCTCTGTTTCAGCGGGTCGAGAAGCTCGACATTCGTCCGCAGATCTTCACCATGCTCGGCACCGAGGCCGAGGTGAAGAGCACCCACCGCGGCGCGTTGGGCACCACCACCAAGTCCGATCACAACCGCACCAAGCGGCTGACGGTGCGGGCCGCGGACGGCTCGAACTTCTACTTCGAGCGGGTCGAGATTCACTACCAGGTCGTGCCGAGCATGGCGGGCGAGGTCATCCGGCAGAACGGCCGGGGCGACGACTACAAATGGCGCGCGATGCGGGTGCACTCCCGCGGCATTCTGCGCGATGAGTTCGGCAAGCACTCCTTCATCGACATCTCCAACCCGCAGAATTACGCCGAGGCGATCACCACCGCCAAGCTGGCCCTCAACAAGCGGCTCGAGTCCCTCGGCATCGAGGTGACCACCATCCTGATCTCGAAGCCCAAGTTCGATCAGCGCGTCGAGACCGCCATCGAGGATCGCCAGGAGTCGGAGCAAGAGGTCGAGGTGCAAGAGGAGAAGCGCAACAAGCTGCGCCAGCAGAAGGGGCGCCGGTTGCAGCAAGTCGAGCAAGAGAAGAACGCCGAGTACCAGCAGCTGCTGGGCGATCTGGCAGCCCAGAAGCAACAGGCACAGAACGCGCTCATCGCCGCCACCCGTGAGGCCGACAAGTACTACATCGAACGAGAGGCGGAGGGGCTCGCGTATCGCGACGAGAAGATCACCCGCGCCAAGGCGAACGCCATCGCCTATCAGAGGCAGGCCGAAGGCGTCGTCGCGCAGATCAACGCGATCGGCGAGCAGGGCCCCGACGTGCTCAACCGCGAGATCGCTGAGCACGTGCTGCCGCAGCTGTCCAAGGTGAGCGCCCGCCCGTACTCGCGGCCGACGACGCCCATCGACATTCGCCACCTCGGCCGCCCGGAGTAGTCATGAAGATCCTCAACATCATCGCCGGTGTCGTGCTCATGGCATTCTTCATCCCGGCCGCCTGCTACGAGCGCATCGGGCCCGGCAAGATCGGCGTGCGGCGCAGCCTGGAAGGCGGCGTCTCGGAGAAGGACTTCGAGGCGGGCTATCACATCAGCTTGCCGCTCTGGCACAGCTGGTATCAGGTTGATGGCACGCTGCATTATCTCGAATACATCGAGGGCAACGCGAACGGTGCGCTCGACGTGCGCACCCGCGATACGAACACCATCTACATCGACCTGTCGGTGCCGTATCGGGTCAAGAAGGGCGCGGGCTGGCGCATCGTGCGCGAGGGCTTCGCCGACAGCTATGACGACAAGGTCAAGTCGACGGCGGCGGGCCTATTGCGTGAGCAACTCGCCCAGTTCAGCAACATCGACGTGCAGGATCCGGCGGTGCGCAAGCGAGTCGCGGCGTCGACGTTGCCCATCCTCAACGCGGCGCTCGAGCAGTACCACGTCGAAGCCACCCACATCGTCATCCGGAGCATCCGCTTTCGCGCGCAATACGAGCAGAAGCTGCAAAATAAGCAGTTCTTCATCATGCAGGGCCAACTCGACGCGGCGAAGGAGCGCGAGCTCGCGGCCAAGCAAGAGACCGAGACGCTCGAGAAGGTGATCGTCAAAGACATCGCGCTCAAGCGCGAGGAGTGGAACAAGAAGATCGAAGAGGTGAAGAGTAAGTTCGAGCTTCAGATCTCCACCGTCAACGCCGAGGCGAAGCGCTACAGCCGCAACCGACGGGCCGACGCGGACGCGCTGTTCGACACCTCCAAGGCCGAGGGTGATCTGGCCGAGGTCAAGGCCGAGGCCCTCGGCGAGCGGCTCAAAGCCCAGGCCCTCGCCACCAAGGCGGGCCGCACCTACAGCGCCATCGACGCCGCGCGGCGCTTCAAGCTGGGCGACATTCAGCTCAACTCGTCCGACCCACGATTCTTGTACGAGTTCGGCAGCATGAAGGCCTGGCGGCGGTTCTTCCTGGGCGAATGAGCTCGGGCGAATGAGCTCGGGCGAATGAGCTCGGGCCGCGCGCGGGCAACCTTCCCGCCGCTGATCCCATCGTACGCCCCACCGATCCGAGGCCCGCTTGACCACCCTGCCCCGCTCGAACCGACCCCGCCGCATCCTGCCCGTGCTCGTCATCGCCCAGTTCGCCGGCACCGCCCTTTGGTTCGCCGGCAACGCTGTGCTGCCCGACCTGCAGCAGGCCTGGGGCCTCGACGCCCGCGCCGTCGCCTGGACCACTTCGGCCGTTCAACTCGGCTTCATCATCGGCACCTTGGGCGCCGCGCTGAGCGGACTGCTCGATCGCGTCTCGCGCCGCAAACTCTTCTTCGCCGCGTCGATCGTCGGCGCGAGCGTGAACC
>JBNMOZ010000602.1:0-3929 GCA_051276005.1 Bradymonadia bacterium
CCGCCGGCCAGAACGATGAGCCCCTTTCTGCCCCTCTTCGCAGGCTTAGGCGCGCTCGGCGTCCCGCTCCTCCTGGCAGACAGATTTACGCTCGGAGTGCCGGGCCTCACGGACGCATATCGTGACCAGTCACAATTCCTGATCTACGCCCTCGTGCTCGGCGTCATGGCGGTCTTGCAAGCGCGCGCCGTGCGCCCCATCCGCCGCGGGATCGCCGGCTGGCACGCGGAGTTTGCGCCGCAGCGCGCATCGAGACTCCGCAATATCGTGCATCTTCAAGGCCCCATCAACCTGCGCTACGAGGTGATCCGACACAACCCAAACTGGGAGTGGCTCAGCTTCGAGAGGTCCCCACGTATTGAGGTGGAGATCTCGCGGAATCCATCAGGGATCGGCGACCCGGTCTTTGATCGCGTCGTGGGCTTCACCGGCACCGAGACACAACGCGCGCTGCTTGGTCCGACGCTGCGCCTCAACGGCCCGCGATGGCATGGCGACGCGGGCTTCACGCTGATCGACGGTCAGGCCAAAGTGAGACTGGGCCTCAAAGGCTATGACGACCGCGCCACGCTGCAAGCAATCTGTGCTGCGTTCGGAGACTACGTTGACCGCCTGACCGCCCCACCGGTCGTCGCGTTGGCACCACTCGCGCGCGATTGGAACCACCCTTTTGATGCCGCCCGAGCGCTGGCCTTGCTCTCTACCCACTGGCCTGATGACGCCGCTGCGGTGTGCGAATCGATAGCCGACACGCCGACCGGTCGCGCGATCGCCCGGGTCGCGTGCACCGGCCAAGGCTTGCTCGATCCGATCCTCGACTGGCCGACTCGATCCGCGATCGGCCGAGGCGTGTTGGGCACCCGAAAGAGCCCCGCCTTTCGTCCGCTGAGAGCGTGCCTCAGAGCGCAAACAGCGACCGACGAAGCCAGCGCGATGGCGTTGATCGATCTGTGCGAAGCAGGCGGCGTGTCGCCGTGGCAGGAGGCTCATGTCGCGCGCTCGCTCGCCTTCTTGATCCAGCACGGTGGCCCCGAATGTCTCGCGTGGATGCAGGCCCGCGCTCGGCACGACACGTCGTCAGGCATCGCATTGAAGACGCTCAGCGCCCGCCTCAAAGACAAACACAGCGGCCGTCTCTCGCTGGATGATGACGCCCACGCTGGCCAACTCAGCGAGACTCGGGCCGGCGAGTTGAGCTTCACGGGCGCCGCGCCCCCGGCTTGAGGCGGCGCGGTGCCCGCGTTGTCCAGCCGCAGAGACACCACCGACAACCATCGCCGCCACCGCGCTCCGACTGATCCTTTCGGCCCCCAAGGCCCTATGAGAAGACACCGGCTGGCACCCCGTGCGCCGGATGTTCTTGAACCTGTCCACCAAAAGCCTTACCTATGCGTGAGGGTTTGGCCCAGGAGGGATGTTTAAATGACTGTAGAGACCACCAGAGATGAGGCGCCGTCGTCCGCAGAGCCCGTGTCCGGGGTGAGCGATAACGCCTATGTCGAGTCAGTCATCGCCAGCAAGTACGAGCATGGCTTCGAGACGGAGATCAACTCCCAGGCGTTCCCGCTGGGGCTGAGCGAAGAGATCGTCCGCATGATCTCGGCCAAGAAGGACGAGCCGGAGTGGCTCCTCGACTGGCGCCTCAAGGCGTACAAGACCTGGCTGAAGATGGACGAGCCCAATTGGGCGAAGCTGGGCTATCCGTCCATCGACTACCAGAGCGTCTACTTCTACGCCGCGCCCGAGGGCCCCAGGCCCAAGAGCCTCGCCGACGTCGACCCCAAGCTGCTCGAGACCTTCGAGAAGCTCGGGGTGCCGCTACATGAGCGCGCGGCATTGGCCGGCGTCGCCGTCGACGCGGTCTTCGACTCGGTCTCGGTGGGCACCACCTTCCGCGACAAGCTCGCCGAGGTGGGCGTCATCTTCTGCTCGTTCAGCGAAGCAGTGCATGACCACCCCGAGCTGGTGAAGAAGTACCTGGGCAGCGTCGTGCCCCGCGGCGACAACTACTTCGCCGCGCTCAACTCGGCGGTCTTCAGTGACGGCTCCTTCGTGTTCATCCCCGAAGGCGTGCGCTGCCCGATGGAGCTGTCGACGTACTTCCGCATCAACGCGAAGAACAGCGGCCAGTTCGAGCGCACCCTGATCATCGCCGAGAAGGGCAGCCACGTCAGCTATTTGGAGGGCTGCACGGCCCCCATGCGCGACGAGAACCAGCTGCACGCGGCCATCGTAGAGCTGATCATCCACGAAGACGCCGAGATCAAGTACTCGACCGTCCAAAACTGGTACCCGGGCGATGAGAACGGCGTTGGCGGCATCTACAACTTCGTGACCAAGCGCGCGAAGTGCGTCGGAGACCGCGCCAAGGTGTCGTGGACCCAGGTCGAGACCGGCTCCGCGATCACTTGGAAGTACCCGTCCTGCATCCTGATCGGCGACGACTCGGTGGGCGAATTCTACAGCATCGCCATGACCCGTCACATGCAGCAGGCCGACACCGGCACCAAGATGGTGCACATCGGCAAGCGCACCAAGAGCACCATCATCAGCAAGGGCGTCAGCGCCGGTCGCGGGCAGAACACCTACCGCGGCCTGGTGCAGATCCACGCCGGCGCCGAGGGTGCCCGCAACTACAGCGAATGCGACTCGCTGCTGCTGGGCGACCAGTGCGGCGCGCATACGTTCCCGTACATCGAATCGAACACGCCCACCGCGCAGATCGAGCACGAGGCCACCACCTCGAAGATCAGCGAGGAGCAGCTCTTCTACTGCATGCAACGCGGCCTGACCGAAGAGGAAGCGGTGTCACTCATCGTGACCGGCTTCTGCAAAGAGGTCCTGCGTGAACTGCCCATGGAGTTCGCCGTCGAAGCGAACCAACTTCTGGCCGTGAGCCTGGAAGGCACCGTCGGATGACAGCCCCACTGATCAGCATCAAAGACCTGCACGCCACCGTCGATGGCACCGCCATCATCAAGGGCCTGACCCTCGAGATCCCGGCCGGCGAAGTGCACGCCATCATGGGCCCCAACGGCTCGGGCAAGAGCACGCTCTCGTACGTCCTCGCCGGCCGCGAAGGCTATGAGGTCACCTCGGGCTCAGTCACGTTCATGGGCCAGGACCTGCTGGCGATGGATCCGTCTGAGCGCGCCCGCGCCGGCGTGTTCTTGGCGTTTCAGTACCCGGTCGCGATCCCCGGCGTGAGCAACGCGTACTTCTTGCGCACCGCCGTCAACGCCACCCGCGTCTCTCGCGGGCAGGATCCGCTCGACGGCGTCGCCTTCATGAAAGAGATGCGCCGCGTCGCCAAGGCGGTCGGCCTCGACGCCAAGATGATGAAGCGCGACGTGAACGTCGGCTTCTCAGGCGGCGAAAAGAAGCGCAACGAGATCATGCAGTTGGGCATGCTCGACCCAATCTTCTCGGTGCTCGACGAGACCGACTCGGGCCTCGACATCGACGCGCTGAAGATCGTGGCCGAGGGCATCAACGCGCATCGCTCGCCGGAGCGCTCGTTCCTGGTCATCACGCATTACCAGCGCCTGCTCGACTACGTGAAGCCCGACGTGATCCACATCCTCAACGACGGCGTGATCGCCCGCACCGGCACCGCCGCGCTGGCGCATGAGCTTGAGGAGCACGGCTACGCGATCCTCGACGAGGCGCCCACCCAAGAGAGTCAGCTGTGAGCGCCAAGGCCTCGCAGACCGACAACTTCGTGCCCGAGGGCGCCTTTGACGCGGGGCTCGACTGGCTCAGCGATCGGCGCGCCGAGGCGCTGGCGCAGTTTCATGCCGCGGGCCTGCCCACACGCAAGACCGAGGACTGGAAGTACACCCCGATCCGCGCGCTGACCAAGCAGCGGTTCGTGCCCGGCGCCCGGTTAAACACCGCGACCGCAAAGTCGCTCACGATCGACGGCGCGC
>JBNMOZ010000603.1:0-3919 GCA_051276005.1 Bradymonadia bacterium
GGCGCACCTGACGGCACGCTTCGCTCAGCCCGTGACGGGCGCACACATCGAAGACGTGCGGATCGATCGGGTGTACGCGACCCCAGACAGCGCCGCGCGCCCGGTGCACCTCGCCGACGAACTTGACGCCGCCGAGCGCGCTCTAGCGCAGGCCGAGCGCACGGTGGCGCGGGTTGAGCAGCGGCGAGACGCAGCGCTGGGGCTGATCGAGCGCTACGCGCGTCAAGCGGCCAAGGCGCTCTGGACGACCGAGGGCGCCCCCGGATGGCGTGCGGGGTTGACCCGCCTCGAGGCCGCGCTTGAAGAGGCCGAGCGGGCCCTCGTCGAGGCACGGATCGACCGCCGCAAGGCCGCTGAGGTCCATGAGAGGCGCGCCGCCCAGGTGCATACAAGCGATGGGCAAGCGCCGGTCCTGACCGGTCGAATCAGCGTGCACGTCTTCGCCGACGCGCCCTGCACGGTCGAGCTGTGCGTCACCGGGCTGGTGGCGTGCGCGGTCTGGCGCCCCAGCCACGAAGCCCGCCTCGACGGCGATCAGCTGCGCTGGCGGGCCTCGGCCACCGTCTGGCAATGCACGGGCGAGGCTTGGGACGACGTCGAGCTGGTGCTCAGCACCGACCGTCCGGGCAGCGGCGCTCAGCTGCCCGATCTGAGCCCCGATCGCCTGCGCCTTCAAGCCAAAGCCATGCGCAAACGCATCGTCCTCAAGCACCGTGAGCAGGCGGTGCGTCGCGCCGACGACGCCCTGGTTCCAGGCATCTGGGATGGCGGCGAGGCCCGCGTGTTCAGCGTCACGGCGCGCGTCGATGTGCCCAGCGACGGTCGGCCGGTGCGCGTCGCGACCCACGCCTTCGAGGCGCCCGCCCAGATCAGCCTCGCGGCACGCCCCGAGGTCAGCCCGCAGGTCTTCTGGCTCGCCGGGACGCATCATCTGGGCACGGCGCCTCTGCTGGCCGGTCCGGTGACGTTGGTGCGCGATGGGACGTACGTGGGCGTAGGCGATTTGGCCTATGTGGCCGTAGGCGAAGCGTTCGAGCTGTCCTTCGGCAGCGACGATCGCTTCCGATTGACCGCCCGGCGCACCCGTGAAGTCGAGGAGCGTCGCCTGACGCGCGATCGCACCCACTTTGTCACCGAGGTCGAGGTGACGTTCGCGGGCGCGGAGCCAGCGGCGGCGAACATCTGGTTGCGGGTGCCGATCAGCGAGATCGCCCAGCTACAGATTCAGCCGAGCAAGGCGCATTGCACCCAATGGCCGCTGCGCCCAGACGCCGATGGGCTCATTGAGATGCCGATCACGCTCGCGCCCGGCGAGAAGACGACGGTGTCGGTTGGGTTCTATCTGGACGCGTCCGGCGACGTGGTGCTGCCCGACCCCTGGTGAGCCCGCCGCCGATGGCGACCGACCGCGAGCAATAAGACTGCGCCCAGCCCGGTCGCGCCGATGGGCAACCACCCCACGATCTTCGCGACAGCCATGATCGCCCCCGCGATCTCACTGGCGTCGGCCTGCGCCGCCCGATCGAGGGCGCGAAAGTCGATGGGAGCGCGCGCATGGACCTCGGCGCGATGATCGACGCGCCACGACGCGGCCTGGGCGTGCAGACCCCAGCTGGCGCCGGCCAGCAAGACCAGCCCAACGACGAGGCCCATGCGCCAGGCGATGAGGGCCGGCAGCGCGATCACAGCGAGCGCCGTCACCGCGATCAATGCGCGTGCACGCCCTGCGTGATCTGACCGATGAGGCCCCGCGGGCCCTGTCGCAAGAGCGACGCCAAGAACATCAGCCCCAGCACGCCCAGCGAGATCATTTGCGTCAGGCTGGGCTGATGCGCCCCGGCCAGGTTCAGCGGCGGCAAGGTCGGCATGGGCACCACCAAGTTGACCAGCAGACCCGCGAGCACCGCGAGCCCGAGCACCCCAACCCCAAAGAGCGCGGCACCGCGTCGACCGTGCAAGCGCGCCAGCACCCCAAACGTGGTGACGTTCGTCGCCGGGCCCGTGAGCAGGAACGCGATGGCAGCGCCCGGCGAGACGCCCGCGTAAATGAGCACGGCGGCCAGCGGCGTCGCCCCGGTCGCGCAGACGTAGATCGGGGCACCGATGAGGGCGAAGAGCAGCACGTCGATGCCGCCGGGCAGATTCTGCAGCCCGGCGTGCGCCAAGAGCGGCTGACAGATGGCCGCGACGGCCAAGCCAACGAGCACCCATGGCAACGTGTGGTCGACCAGCTCGCCCAGGCCAAAGCGCAGCCCCTCTTTGATGCGGGTCGCTCGGTCCGTGTCGTCTCTTGCGTCCGCGGCCGGAAGCTCGACCCCAGATCGAAGCCGAAGCACCCGACCGAGAATCACGGCCGCCAGCAAGGCCACGACAGCCGCGGCGATCAGGCGAACGACCGTCAACTCGCCGCCCAAGAGCGGGACCGAGATGAGGATCGCGTCGAGCCCCAACTCGGGCGTCGCGATGAGAAAGGCCAGCCCCGCCGTCACCGGCACACCACCGCGCACGAGGCCCTCATAGAGCGGCAGGACGCCACAAGAACACACCGGCAGCGGCAGGCCGAAGGCCATGCCCTTGGTCGCTTGCAGGGCGGCGCCGCCCTGACTGATCCACCGCGTCGATGCGGGCGTGAGCAGACCGCGCACCAGGCCGGCCCCGACGAACGCGAGGACCAGCGCAGGCGCGCTCTCGAAGAGCAACGCCATGAACGTCGAGCTGAGCGTATCTTCGGCGTCTTGCGCCTCTCCGAGCATCAGGAGCATGCCGATCGCCAACAGCGCGCCCGTGCCCGCGAAGACTGGAAAGCTCGGCGCCGGCTTGGCGTGATGCTCGTGGGCGTGATCGTGCTGGGCGTGATCGTGCTGGGCGTGATCGTGCTGGGCGTGATCGTGCTGGGCGTGATCGTGCTGGGCGCGATCGTGCTGGGCGTGATCGTGCTGGGCGTGATCGTGGCTGTGATGCGCGTGGTCATGGGCCCGCGCCTCGGTCTCAGCCGGCAGCCAATGCCCATGCGCTGCGAGGGCCACATGCAGCAGCGCGCCCGCGACGAGGCCATCGACGATCGCCCAGCCTTCGCCCGGATGGGCCCACCCCGCGGCAAAGAAGCCGAGCACGGTGGCCGCCCCGATGCAGCTCAGCAATGCCCACGCAAAGCGTCGGCTGACCGGTCGGGCGGCCGACCAGATCAACAGCGCCGCCGGCAGTCGATGAAACACCACCGCGAGGCCGAGGTGATCATGCTGCGCGTGGGCTTGCTCGTTGACTTCAATGCCGTGCGCCGAGAGCGCGAGGCCGTCGAAGAACGCGTGCACGGCCAGACCGAACGCGACCAGAAGCACGGTGCCGCGGTGCACCGACGTGTGCAGGCCGTGCAGCAGCTTCTCAAGCAGCGTCGGCAAGACCAGCCCGACCACCGCCGCTGCGCCTGCCAGCCAGCCCGCCCGCTCCATCGCCTCGGGCAGGACGTGCAGACACACCAGCCCGGTCACCGCGACGACCACGAAGCCATCAAGCAGGGCTGCCGCCGGCGGCAGACGCGCGATGGCTTTGAAGATGGCGGGCGCCAGAGCGAGGGTCGCGAGGCTGACGAGGAGGAGCATGAGACCTGCGGCGTGAGTCGAACCGCGGAAACCAACCACGCGGGCCGGCCGAGCGCAAGGCCGACCGTACTCGTACGCGGCGGGTTCTCAGTCGATGGGCGTTGCCGTGCCGGGCTCTGCGTGGCCGGGGACGATGGCCTCGGGGTCGGGGTCGATGGCCTCGGGGTCGGGGTCGATGGCCTCGGGGTCGGGGTCGATGGCCTCGGGGTCGGGGTCGATGGCCTCGGGATCGGCGCCCGCCGATGCCCACTGCAGGTCAAAGGGGCAATGGCGTCCGCCTGCCGCCAGCGTCTCTTCGCGAATCAACGTCACGCCCGCCT
>JBNMOZ010000604.1:0-3915 GCA_051276005.1 Bradymonadia bacterium
GGCGTCGTTGGGATCGGAATGGCCATACAGCGAGTAGATCGGGAAGCCGTCCGTCGCCCAGCCCACCAGCGTCATGCTCGTCGCGAAGTCGGGGTTGAGCTGGTCGACCAGCCGCACCGGGTTGCCGTGATAGTGGTAGGCGCCGGTGGGCTGCACGTGGGCGTCGTTCTCGTCGACGCCGAAGCCGAAGCGCCACGGGCTGGTGTCGCCGGGGGTGGCCACCATGCTCCAGGTGTCGCTGCCCATCGCGTAGTTACAGGCGGAGTCGTCGGTCGCGTCGTCCGGGCAGGTGCCGGCGGTCGCGGGGTCGAACTTGATACCGTTGAGCGCGTAGCCGGGCTCTTTGACCTGCGTCACTTCGTCGATGACTGCGGGGGTCAGAGTGAAGGTGAAGGCGACCGCTTGCGCGCTCACCTCGGTCGCGAATTCGCCGCCAGCGACAGTGTGGTTGGGCACGCCATTGCCGGCCACGGTGCGCTCGGTGTCGGAGCAACTCCACGCGAAGTTGAACGCGAGCGTCTCATCGATCTCCGCGGTGTCGGCGTTGCGCGGGTCGAACTTCTCGTAGACAAGGCGCTGCATGCCGTCGCCTTCGAAGTCGCAGCGCACGCCGGCGGTCGTGACGTCGCCAGGCTCGCCGCCCGCGCCGCCTTCACCGCCGGCTGCACCCGCGCCGCCTTCACCGCCGGCTGCGCCCGCGCCGCCTTCACCGCCGGCCGCGCCCGCGCCGCCTTCACCGCCGGCCGCGCCCGCGCCGCCTTCACCGCCGGCCGCGCCCGCGCCGCCTTCGCCGCCGGCCGCGCCCGCGCCGCCTTCGCCGCCCTCGCCAGACACGCCGACGTCGGTGCCGCTCGGGGACTCGTCGTCGTCACAGCCCGCGGAGAGCCCTAGGGCCAAAACGCTGGTCAATATCAAGATGCTGCGGCTCATAGATCTCTCCCCTTTAATCTCGCTCCAGTCGAACCATACATCCGGAGTGTTGAGGAATGGTGCAGATGGGCCCGAAATCTGACCAGGCTGCTCTATTCGAGCTTGTAGCCCACCCCATAGACGGGGCGAATCAGGTCTTCGCCCACCTGCGCGGCCAGCTTGCGGCGCATGTTCGACAAGTGGCTGTCGATGGTGCGCCTGCTCACGATGCGGTCGTCGTCGTAGGCCGCGTTCATCAGCTGGTCGCGGCTGAAGACCCGTTGAGGTGCGGCGATCATCGCGGCGAGCAGCCGAAACTCCACCGGCGTCAGATCGATCTCTGCCTCGCCTACCAAGCACACATAGCGATCGAAAAAGACCGACACCCCCCGATACACATGCGTCGGCGCCCGCGTCATCTCGGGCGCCGTGGTTGGCTGTGCGCTCGTCTGCGCGCGGCGCATGATCGTCTTGACCCGCGCGACCACTTCACGCGGGCTAAACGGCTTGCACACGTAGTCATCGGCCCCCAACTCAAGGCCCAGCAGACGGTCGCTCTCGTCGACCCGCGCGGTCAGCATCAAGATCGGGACCGTTGAGAACTGGCGCACTTCGGTGCAGATCGTGATGCCGTCCTTGCCGGGCAGCATCACGTCGAGCACCACGAAGTCGGGCGCCTGCGCGCGAATCGTCTGTACCGCGTCGGTCCCGTCATGCAGCACGGCGCAGGTGAAGCCGTCGCGCTCGAAGTACTCGACCAGAACCTGCGCGATCTTCACTTCGTCTTCGATGATGAGGATCTGCACCGTTATCTCCGAGGGATCGTGGTGGTGACGCGAACGCCGCCCAGCGCAGACGGCGCGGCCAAGATGGTGCCACGGTGCGCGTCGACGATCTTGCGACAGATCGCCAGGCCCAAGCCCGACCCGGCGAGGCGTCGATTGCGCGACTGCTCCATGCGAAACAAGGGCTCGAACAGTTGGGCACACTGCGCGGCAGGCACCGTGGGCGAAGAGTCAGTCACCGTCAAAATCCAGCTCGCCGCGCTCATCGTCAGGTCGACCGCGATGCGCCCGGGCCGGTCGGTATACGCCGTCGCGTTCATGAGCAGGTTGCGCAAGAGCTGCTCAACACGGCGCGCATCGATCAGGGCGGTCACGGGCGATAAATCAGTCGTAATCTCGAACCCTTGCACGTCCTCAGCGGGCAGTGAGTCCACCGCAGATTGCACCAGCGCCCGCAGGTCGTGATCGGCGAACGTATAGCGCAGCCCGCCCACATCCGAGGTCGACAACGCATACAGATCCTCGATCAAGAACCGCAGCCGCTCGACCTCTTGCTCAAACGACGTCAGCGTCGAGTCGCCAAAGGTACGCACCCCGTCGCGCAGGGCCTCGAGCTCGGCCGACAGGATGGTCAGCGGCGTGCGCAGCTCATGCGAGATGTCGGCGAACATCTGCTGGCGTGCCTTCTGGGTCTCGCGCAGCGTCAACGCGAGCCGGTCGAAGTCGCGGATCAGATCGCCCAGCTCATCGCGCCCTGCTGCGCCCAACTCGACGGCGTAGTTGCCCGCCGACAGCTCAGAGATGCCGTGCAGCAGCCGTCGGATCGGGGTGAGCACTACGCGCGTCAACGCCAGCGAGAGCAGGATCGCGAGCACAAATGCGACGCCCCCGATGAGCAACATCGTCTTGAGTTGACGCTTCGCGAACGCGTCTTCGACAGACCCATTCAGGCTGCTTCGAGGCGCGCTGCGCACGTGCCCGATGACCCGCCCGTCAGACATGATCGCGACCTCGACAAGCGCAACGTCGAACGCCGTCAGGTCGGCCCCGGCGATGTGCGCGCCGGACGCGTCGAAGAACGCCGTGGGCTGGGGGCCAGATCTCTTAGGGTCTGGTCTCCCTGGGCCCGGTCGCCCGCGACGCCGAGGCGGTGGACCCGGGTGGCGCGCCTGGCCCCGGAATGGCTCATGAGAGATGCGGCGAAAGCGCTGCTCGATGTCGCCATACCAGCCTGAGTCAGCGTCATGCAGCTCGGCCAGACGCGTCGCGACCGCGGTCAATCGGGTCTGCTCGATGCTGTTGATGTAGTCGCCGAAGCCGCTCAGGAAGCTCCATCGAGTGAGCAGCAGTGTGGCGATGAGCAGGCACGCGGTGAGCCCGACGAGGGCGAGGGTCAGCCGTGCTTGGATGGAGAACCGCATGCCGATCGGTGTACTCGGAGGTGCGCTTGGATGGCAAATCAGGTCTCAGGACAACGGCGAAATGCTGATGTGTGCATACACTGGCTGCCACTGATGCCCGCAACGATTGACGGCCCATCCCCGCGCGGTGATCCTGCGCCCGTATGACCGTCGCACACCATGTCTGTCCGCCCCTCCTGTCGCGCATCCCCGCCGACAAACACGCCGTCATCGAGGCCAGCGCGGGCACCGGAAAGACCTATACGATCGAGCACCTGGTGGTCGATCGGGTGGTGTCGGGCGTGCCCCTCGACGAGATCCTGGTGGTCACGTTTACCGAGAAGGCCACCGGCGAGCTGCGGGCGCGCATTCGGCAATTGGTCACCGATGTGCTGGCGACGCCGCCCAACGCCGAACCTGAGAAGCCGCATTGGCGCATCGACGCCGTCGTGCGGCAGCGCTTGGAAGACGCGCTCTTCGCCTTCGATCGGGCGCCCATCTATACGATCCATGGGTTTTGTCATCGCGTGCTGTCGGACATGGCGTTTGAGAGCGGGCAGCTGTTCGAGCTCGAGATCATCGACTCGCATCGGGCGTTCAACCGCGCCTGGCGCGAGGCGTTGCGGTCGCAGCTGGCGAAAGACAAGCACCTGTCGCGTCTGCTGCGCACCTGGCTTGAGTCGCAGGATGAGAACGCGCTCGAACGCTTGCTCTTTCAGGCGCGGCAGCAGCGGTATCTCGATGGCTGGGTGCCGCTGGATGAGCGCTTGCCGCGCATGCTCGACGACCTGCGCGACGCGCTGGATGTGGGCGCGTACGTC
>JBNMOZ010000605.1:0-3909 GCA_051276005.1 Bradymonadia bacterium
GGCGCCCAGCCGATAGATGCCGTTCGAGTAGAACTCGCTCGCCGCCACGTCCAACGCGAAGCTCACGTCGCCGCCGGGGGTGTAGCCGGCCTTCTGCACGGCCTCGGTGATGACCTCGAGGGCCGCGGCGTTGCTCTCGAGGTTCGGCGCGAAGCCGCCCTCATCGCCCACCGCGGTGTTGAGCCCCTTGGCCTTGAGCACGCTCTTGAGCGTGTGGAAGATCTCGGCGCCGATGCGCAGGGCTTCGCTGAAGCTGGTCGCGCCGTGGGGCACGATCATGAACTCCTGGAAGTCGACGGTGTTATCGGCGTGCGAGCCGCCGTTGATGATGTTCATCATCGGCACGGGCAGCGTGTGGGCGATGGGTCCGCCCAGGTAGCGCCACAACGGCATCTCGTAGAACTCAGCGGCGGCCCGGGCCGTGGCGATGCTGGCGCCGAGGATCGCGTTGGCGCCCAGGTTGGCCTTGTTGGGTGTGCCGTCGAGCTCGAGCAGCGCCGTGTCGAGGGCGCGTTGATCGTCGGCGGCCATGCCAATAATTGTCTGCGCGATGGGCCCGTTGACGTGCTCGACCGCCTTGGAGACGCCCTTGCCCATGTAGCGGCTGGCGTCCTTGTCGCGCATCTCAAGGGCTTCGTGCTCACCCGTGCTGGCACCAGAAGGCACCGCGAAGCGACCCATGCTGCCGTCGACGAGGGTGACGTCGACTTCAACGGTGGGGTTGCCGCGGCTGTCGAGGATTTGGCGGGCGTGGACGGCGTCGATGATGGACATGGGGCTCCGAGCAGGGCTTGAGGTGTCGAGTGCGTGCAGGATCGGGGTCGGGATTGAGCTGCGTTCGGGATCAGGGCGCGTCGGCCGTCATGGCATCAGCGAGGGCCTCTTTCACAAGCGGGGCCGTCTCGACGCGCTGGCGGGCGACGATGGCGGCCTTGACGCTTGGGCGCGCAGCGTGCGGCTTGAGCGCCTTCGCGACGGCCTCGCGCAACATCGGGTCGGCATCGGCCAGGGCCGTCAAGAGGGCCGCTTCAGCCGTCTCGATATAGGTCGCGGCCAGCCCGCGGGCTGCCGAGCGGCGCACCATCGCGTCGGTCTTGTCGTTGGCGAGCACGGCGCGCATGTGCGGCCCGGCGCCCTCCTGTTGACGCGTTACGATGCCCGAGATAGCGCGCGTCCGCTCAATCGGCGCGCGGCCGGCGTCGGCCATCGCTTCGACCAGGGCGGCGTCGGCTGTGGGCGGCAGGGCCATCCACTGGGCGCGCGTCGGCTGTCCGCGGACGGTCAGCATGGCGGTCACCGTCATCGGCAGGCCCTTGCCCGGGTCTCGGTGTGGCCGCAGCGACATGAGATCCGGCCCACGCGTGGGCTCGACCTTGATGGTGGATGGATCGATGACGGCGCAGCCTTGCGCGGGCGGCAGGGCGGGGATCGGTTCCGGCGCACCGCGCGCGGTGCTGCCGCAACCGGTCGACAGCGCGGCGCAGACCGCGTAGAGAGCGGTCTTCGACGTGACCGCGGAGAAGAGGCGGGGGCGTGCGTTCATGGCGCGCAGTGTAGCGCCCCGCATCGATACCCGACAGGGGGATTGGTCGCGCGGGGTCGCGACCGTCTACACTGATGCACGTCTACACTGGGGACCGTGGTCTTTACCGCGGTATGGGGACCGTGGCCCAGGCCGCGGCAAAGGGGAGGCAAGCATGTATCGCGCACTCGCGTGTTTGGCGCTATTGGCGTTTGGCTGCGTCGAAGATGAAAACCGGGTGCCTGAGTTGCAGCCGCTCAACGACCTGTCCATCGAGGTCAACACAAGTGGCCGAGTCGACCTGATCGCCGCCGACTTGGACGGTGACCAGGTCAACTTCGACTTCACTATCGATCCCGAGCCGCCCACCCAGACCGACGGCGCCGGCCGCCCGCTGGTGACGGAGATCGGCGGCAACCAGGCGATCTTTACCTGGACGCCCGGCATCGCCGACGCCAACGGCGAGCGGGCTTCGGCGTACACCGTCACGTTCACGGTCACCGATGGGCGAGGCGGCCGCGACACCGAGACGATCGTGCTCACGGTGACCAACAGCGGCGTCGCTGGATCCGGCTCGTTGCGCTTCGCCGAGCCCGCAGGGGCCGGGTTGGCGGTCGATTTGGCCCAGACGCCCTGCGTCGACGACCTCACCGTGCGCGTCAAAGGCGACCTGATCGCCAACGAAGACGTCACGGTGCGGCTCGTTCAGCCGGTGCCCGCGCAGGCCTTCCTCACGCCGGACGCGCCGGGCAAGAACAAGCTCTTCAGCTGGTGCCCGACCGAGGCCCAACTCGACGAGTCGCTGGCGCACACCATCACGTTCACCGCGACCCATGACGGCGCCGAGCGGCCGCTGACCAAGCGCTTTCAGATTCGCTTCAAGCGCCAGGCTGCGGCCGGCTGCCCCGGCGAGCCGCCCGACATTCGGCACGTGCCGCCCGAGGGCTTCGAGGGGCCGCTCAACTACGAGGTGCGCGCGACGATCACCGACGATGTCGGCTTCAAGTCGGCGCCGATCCTGGCATTCAGCGTGGTCGATCCGGCCGAGGACGATCCGGCCGTGCGCCCGAACACCGAGGGCTGGCAGCTGGTCGAGTTTGAGCCCGCGGGCCCCGACGGCTGGCTCGCGTCGATCCCCAACCAGGGCCTCGAGGCCGGCGTGCAGGCGATGGTGCGCTACATCATCTTGGCCACCGACAACGACGACGCGGCGGGCACGCGCTGCGATCACACCGCCGAGAGCGACATCTTCCGCTTCCCGATCGTGGGTGGTGGTGGCGGCGGGCCGCAGACGTATGGGTTCTGCGCGCCTTGCGTCTCAGACGAGCAATGCGGCGGCGCCAACGATCGCTGCATCGACCTACAGGGCGAGTCGTTCTGCGGGCGCTCCTGCGATGACGCCGACTGCGGCGACGGCGAGCAATGCCTGATCGTGACCAGCGTCGACGACGTGTCCTCCGCCCAATGCCTGCCGCGCGACCTCAACTGCGGTCAAATCTGCTCGCCCGACGCCTATGAGCAGGGCATGGGCAACAACAGCGTCGAGACGGCGGCGCCCGTCGAGTCGGGCCGCTTCCCCGAGCTGAGCATCTGCGACGACGATGTCGACTACTACCGCGTGCGGGTTGAGGCCGATCAGTCGCTGCGCGTGCGCATCGAGTTTGCCCACACCCAGGGCGACATCGACTTGGCGATGCAGCTGCCCGAGACCGATGTGTTCGCCTATGAGAGCGCCGGCTATGAAGACGTCGAAGAGGTCTTTGAGACCTGTATCACCCAGCCGGGCGAGGCGATCTTGGCCGTCGTCGGCTACCAGCAGCCGCGTAACAGCTACTCGATGATCATCGAGCAGGGCGCGGGCAACTGCAACGTGGCCTGCGATGATGACGCCTTCGAAGCGGGCAACGGCAACGACACCCTCAACGAGTTCTTCGTCATCGACTTGCCGTACCGCAACGAGGGCCTCGTGGCCTGCCCGCGCGACGACGACTACTACGGGTTCGAAGCGACCGAGGGCGACATCATCAGCATCGTGCTGGGCTTCGAGCACGCCGCCGGCAACCTGCAATTGGGGCTCTTCAACGCCAACGGCGAGCTGCTGGCCGAGTCGATTGGCACGGGTGACGGCGAGCTGATCGAGGTCGTGGCTGGGGCTGACGAGATCTACGTGGTGCGCGTGTATGGGGCCACCCGATCGGTGGTCAACAGCTACTTGCTCGACGTGTTGACCGTGCGGTTGCAGAGCTGCGAGAGCACTTTGGAGTGTCCAGCTGGCCAATATTGCACGGGCGAGTTCTGCGTCGAATCGGCCTGCGATCGCTTCGGTGGCTGTGCGCGCGGACATGCCTGTGTGCCTGGCCGGGCGGGGCTCGATCCGGGGACCGCAG
>JBNMOZ010000606.1:0-3900 GCA_051276005.1 Bradymonadia bacterium
GCCCTGCTTCACCAGCGCGCGGGCCAACGCCTTGAGGGCGCGCACGTCGGCCGGCTGGGTTTGCAAGGCCGCGCCCAGCGCTTTGAGCGCCACCGGCAAGTGCTCGGGGCGCTTCATCCGCTCCCAAAGATGGGTATGCGCCATGCCCAGCAGCCACGCGTCTGGCGGCGCGGCACCCGCGACCATGTCTTCGAGCGCGAGCCCCCGCGCGGGGCCCGGGCGGGCCTGCGTCGGCCGGCGACGAATGAAGTGATCGGTGAACTCGACGTGGGGCACATCGCTCGTGCCCCCCGATCGCATATGGCATTTATGACAGAGCGCGTCGGGCTGTTGGCCAGCGACGGCGCTGCAGCCGGTGCGCAGCGCCGTCTTCGCAGCCTTCACGGCAGCCGCCGCCGTGCCCTTCGCCGCGCCTGGTTGATGACACCCCAGGCAGGCCTGGCGATAGGTCACGTCGGTCGCGGTGTCATGCGGGTTGTGGCAGCTGGTGCAGCCCAGCTGCGTGCCGCCGGGGCTCGCCGCGCTCACGGTGGCGCATTGGCTCAACGCCAGCCGACGGCCTTGGCTGGCGATGCTGAACTCTGCGCCGTCTTGTCCGGACTTGCGGAACACCGACAGGTACGCGTCGAGGGGCAACCGCGGGTCGTACGCGTCCCAGCGATGGCCGGGGTGCACCACGGACGCGTCGGCTTGCAGGTGGCATTGCTGACAGACCTGCAGCTGACGGGCGGGGCTTTGCCGCTTGGGGTTGAAGATGGTGGGATCAGCCGCGCCGGCCGCGGCGCCGGTGCCCGCCAACCGCGCCGTCACATGCGCCGCGCCATCGCCATGGCATCGATCGCACCCGATGCCCTCAGCCAGCGGCCCCGCATACGTCGCCGCGCGCCCCTCGACCAGCGGCGTCAGGCCGTTATGGCAGAACAAGCACGGCGCCTCGACTCGGCGAGCGAACCGCGGCATATCTGGCTGGTCATAGCCGGGGCTCAGATCCCAAATCTTCCGCGTGGCGTACCAGGTGAGCGGCAGCTGCACGAGGTCGCCATCCCGCAGGCCCAGATAGCTGCGCGTGTGGTTGCCTGACCCGATGATATGTGTGGCCTCAACCCGCCGGACCGACGCATGACTCGGATGCCGCTCCTCTTGCCAATAGCGGCCCTCTTCATCGAGGACTGCCGTATAGATCAGACCGGTGGGCGCGTGCACCACCGTCGCGTTCTTGAAGTCTTCGATGACCGACGGGCCCGGCAGCTTGGCGAGCGAGCGACCCATGCCGGTCTTCGCGAACGACTCGGCCTGATCGGGGTGACAGTCGGCGCAGGCCGTGTTGTCGGCTCGGGCAGCGCGCGGCGGCAAGGTGCTGGGCGCGCGGATCGCTGGCGGGAGCGTGGCGATCGAAGCCGGCGCGGTTCGAGTCAGCGACGGCGCCCCAGTCCAGGTTCGAGGCCCGCTCGGCGCCTTCGCCCGCGGCTTGGGATCGGCAGGGGTGGCGTCAGAGCAGCCCGCCAACACGAGCGCGATCAAGAGGAGTCGGAGCATTCACCGACTATCGGCGAGTTGACGCATTGCACGCCATCCCTGATCGTACGAACATGACGACCGCCGCGCCGAGCGCTCCGCCCGCCCCCACCCCACATCAGCTCAACGCCCACGCCGCGACCCGAGGGGCGGCCTGCGTGCTCGTGGTCCTCGCGATCAGCGCGTTCTTGCCACGCATGGCCACGCCGGCGATCCGCTGGAGCCTCGTCACCGCCGCCGGGATCGGGGTCTTGTGGCTCCTCTGGCTCAAGCGCGCTCGCAGAGACGGGCTGACCGCGGTCGTTCGAATCCGTCGCTCGCATTGGGTACAGGCCATCGCCCACACGTCGATCTTCGTGTACTGGGGCGCCTACGTCGACGTGGTCTATCCACAACTCTGGCTCATCGCCGCGCAGGTCATCTTCGCCTACGGGCTCGACCTGCTCATGGCGTGGACCCGCGGGCGCCAATGGGTCATCGGCTTCGGTCCGCTCCCGATCGTGGGCAGCACGAACCTGTTCTTGTGGTTCCGCGACGACCTCTTCTTCTTGCAGTTGGGCATGATCGCGCTGTGCTTTTTGTCGCGGGAGTTCTTGCGCTGGCAGCGCGATGGCCGCTCGGTCCACATCTTCAACCCGTCCGGCTTCGGGCTCACCATCGCCAGCCTCGCCCTCATCTTCACCGGCACCACCGAGTGGACCTGGGGCTCGCTCATCGCGACCACGCTCATCGAAGCGCCCTACATGTACGCGTGGATCTTCGCGGCGGGCCTGGTCGTACAGATCCTCTTCGGGGTCGGCCTGGTCACCATGTGCGCGGCCCTGACCGTCTATGGCTTCGGCTGGCTGTGGTTCAGCGCGACCGGCGAGTGGTACTTCGAGAACACCCACATCCCGGTGGCCGTGTTCTTGGGCATGCACCTGCTCATCACCGACCCGGTCACGTCGCCGCGCTCCAACGGGGGAAAGGTGCTGTTCGGCGTTGGCTATGGGCTCGCCGTTTTTCCCCTGTATACGTGGCTCTTGGGCATCGGCATCCCCAGCTTCTACGACAAGCTTCTGCAGGTCCCGGTGCTCAACCTGCTGGTGACGGTCTTCGACAAGGTTGGCCGGCACCTGCGCGTCCCCAAGTGGCGCCTGTCCGCGCGGCCCACCAACCTCATCCACGTCGGCCTCTGGCTGGGCGCGTTCCTGCTCATGCAGGGCGATCTCAAGGCGCACCCGGGGCAGGATTTGATGTACTGGGAGGCGCGATGCAGCCTGCAAGACCAGCGGGCCTGTCAGAACCTCGTGACGACCTACCGTTCACAATGCGAACGCGGCGTGGGCCCGGCGTGCGCCCTGGTCGCCGACCTGTTCATGGCGGGCGAGCGCGTGCCGGGCGATGAAGAGAGGGCGGTCTACTACTACGAGCAGGGCTGCACCCATCGCTACCCGCGGGCCTGCGGCATGCTCGCCATCGCCTACGAAGACGGGCGGGGCGGCGTGCCCGCGTCGTCGCAGAACGCCATGAAGGTGCGCGTCATGGCGTGTCGCATGGGCGACGGCGCGGCCTGCGTAGAGCAAGCAGGGCGCTTCGTCGATGGCCGCGGCGTGCCCAGCGATATGGCGAAGGCGACGGCGTTGTTGACCGACGGTTGCGCCCTCGATTTGCCGCAACCCTGCGCCATCCTCGCCTTCATGCATCAGCGCGGGCAGGGCATGCCACCCAACGTCGAACGCGCCAAGGCGCTGTACGCCAAGGCCTGCACGTTGGGGCTCGAGGTGGCCTGCAAGCAGGCGAAGGCGCTGGGACAATGACCCGGCGAGCGCTGCTGCTGCTGATGGCTCTCGCCGCGTGCGCGGAGCGCCCCAAGGCGCCCACGCCCAGCCCCACGTCTACGCCCGCCACGGGCCCCCTGAGCGGCCCGGCGCTGGCTTTCAAGGCGCTGCCCCAGCGTGAATTCGTCCGCGGGCCGCGCTTTACCCGGGTCGATCCCGCGGCCGCTGGCGTCGACTTCGTGCACGCGTTCAAGGCGCCGAAGGGCAACGAGGCGGAGTTCGCGGGGCCCTTCGCGGGCGGCGGCGTAGCGCTGGGTGATTACGACGGCGACGGATACGCTGACGTGTGCCTGACGCGCCAAGCGGGCGGCGCGAAGCTGTATCGCAACCTGGGCGGCTTTCGGTTCGAAGACGTCACGGCCAAGGTCGGCATCGTCGCCAACGGATGGACCACCGCGCCCAGCTTTGTCGACCTGGACGGCGACGGCGATCTCGACTTGCTCATCGGGCAATTCGATGCGCCTCTACTCGTATTCATGAATGATAACGGCACCTTCCAAGAGAATGGCGCCGCGATGGGCCTCGCGATCCAAGCGGCGACGACCGGCCTCGCCTTCGCCGACTA
>JBNMOZ010000607.1:0-3890 GCA_051276005.1 Bradymonadia bacterium
CCAGGGGAGCTTGTCCCAGAGACCGGGCTTCGGTGTGGGCTTGGACTTGTCGGCCTTCGCGCTCGACCCAGCGCGGGCTGCCTTACGTGCCTTGAGGGCAGGGCGCAGCGCGCCGTTCACGCCATAGTCGACCACCGTATCGGTGGGCACGCAGTCGTCGAGGGTGGGATCGTGTCGCTCGTTGATCGGCTTCGCCGCCAGCACAACCGGCCGCCACCCATGCGCGGGCAGGTTGCGCGCCAGGTGCAGCGCGCGCTTGGCACCGCTCACGCCCATCGGCGGGAAGTACGGCGAGATCAGGAGCGACGCCCTCATCGGCGGTCTACTCATGCGCGGCTGATGCGGGCCAGCGCGCCATGCACGCCCGACTTGTGAAACTGCCGCCGAGGCTGGGGACCGTCCTCCGCCAGGATCGCGGCGATGCGATGCGCGGCCTTGCCATCCCAGCGTCCGGGGATGCCGTACGCGTTGGGATCCATGGCCATCGCGGCCTCGAAATGGGCCCAGATCGCGTCGGGATCGGTGCCCGCCAGGCGGTTGGTGCCCACCATGACGGTGCTGGGCCGCTCGGTGGTCTCGCGCAGCGTCACGCAGGGCACGCGCAGCACGGTGGTCTCCTCTTGAATGCCGCCCGAGTCGGTCAGGATGATGCGGCTGTGCTTGACCAGCTTGAGGAAGTCCAGATAGCCCAGCGGCGGCACGACGGTGATGCGGTCGGCGGCGTCGAGCTTTGACTTGAGGCCGTATCGCTCCAGGCGATCCAGCGTACGAGGATGCGCCGGGAAGACCAGCGGGATGCGCTGACTGACCCGGATCATCGTGTCGAGCAGACGGGTCAAAACGGGCTCGTCGTCGACGTTGGCCGGGCGGTGCATCGTGAGCACGCCGTACTCGCCGTCGGCCACGTCCAGTTCGCCCAAAATGCCGGACTTGTCGGCCTTCTCGATGTTGGTCAACAGCGAGTCGATCATCACGTTGCCGACGTAATGCACGCCCTCATGATCCAGCCCCTCGCGGGCCAGGTTGATCAGCCCGCTCTGCTCGCTGACGAACAGATAGTCGGCGATCTGATCGGTCATGATGCGGTTGACCTCTTCGGGCATCGTCCGGTTGAACGAGCGCAGGCCCGCTTCAACATGGGCGATGGGCACGCCCATCTTGGCCGCCACCAGCGCACAGGACAGCGTCGAGTTCACGTCGCCCACGACCAGCAGCAGGTCGGGCTTGTGCTCGGCGATGACCGGCTCGAAGGCCTTCATCACCTCGACGTGCTGATGCACATGCGAGCCGCCCGCGATGCCGAGGTTGAGGTCGGGGCGGGGGATGCCCAACTCTTCGAAGAACAGCTCGCTCATCTTGCGATCGTAGTGCTGGCCGGTGTGCACGAGCAGCGGCTCGATGCTCGCGTGGGCTTTGTACGCCGCCATCAACGGGGCGATCTTCATGAAGTTGGGGCGTGCACCGACGATATTGATGATTCGCATGGGCTGCCTTTCAGAGGCTGGGCTGCGGGTTGCCGCATTGTGGGCATTCACGGCCCAGGCGCAAGGGACGATGGGTCCCAGCAAGGGCCGGGCCGGGTCGTGAGACGGCGAAGGGTGGAGGGCTGGGGCGCAGCCAATGGAGCAAAGCTACTCCATCAATCGTCGGGGTTGGCGTAGGTCTGCGCCTTGAGACCGGCCACCCGGGTCGATCCGTCGCGGCGCGTGACGCCAATGCCATCGAGCCACTCCAGCAGCGGGATCGCCCGGCGCCGCGTCGTGCCGGTGAGCGTCTTGAAGTCTGCGACGGTGAGCGGCGCCGTCAGGACCGCCTGCGCCGTCGATCGTCGCACCGCGTCGGCTTCGCGCGCGGCGACCCAGGTGTCACCCACCTTGGCCACCCGAACAATGCGCGTCAGGTGCGCGAGCACCCGGTTGATCTGAGCGGCGTCAGCGTGCACGAAGCGCGCATCGAGGTCGGCGAACGTCTGCCCGTCGAGGCCTGAGCGACCGACCGCGCGCATCAACTTGCGCGCGAAGACGGCGTCGTCCGCCGAGAGCGCCGCGGCATGGGTGGGGCGCCGCAATACGCCCTGGTCGTGCACCAGCACGTCGCCGATCTGGACCAAGGCCGCGCGGGTCAATGGCGTGCGCAGCTGAGCGGCGGGCAGGCCCGGCAACTCCGGGTGATCCGCGTGCCAAGCGTCGACCTGGGCGATCAGCGCGATGGCCGCCGCGTCGACGACGCTGGGTGAGAAGAGTTGCGGCCCGTCGAGCGGCGTGATCGGCAGGCGCTGCGCTAGGCCGGTGGGGTCCAGACCGCGTTGACCGGCCTCTTGCACCAAGATCGCGACGCCGTCAGCCGCATCATCAGCCAGCTGCACGCGCACCGCAGTTGCGCGCTTGCGGGGCGGCGCCGCGTCCAGCACTCGCCCACCGCCCACCACCGCGCCGAACTGCCGGTCGGCCGCGCCCCGCAGTACGAATCGGGCGCCCGGCGGCAGCGGGATCGCCCGCTCAAGGCGCATGCGCGCCGTGCCCCAATTACCCGGTTCGATGGGTGTATCTGTGCGCAGGTCGCCCAGCACGCGGCTGGCCCCAAGGTGCAGCGTGACGCCGCGCAGTCGATGCAGCGGCTTGGTCAGATGCGTCGCTGCGTGAACGGCCACGTCGAGCACTCGACCTTGGGCGATCGCGCCCGCGGCACCCAAGACGGCCCCGCGCTTCATCGCGGCCTTGGGCACGGCCAAGTTTACCGCGATGCGGCGCCCCGGTCGGGCCTCTTCGAGCGTCACGCCATGGTTTTGCAGGCCACGCACCCGCGCCCGTTCGGGTCCGGGGATCACCGCCACCGTGTCGCCCACGCGCAGCACGCCGCGGATCAGAGTGCCGGTGACCACCGTACCGGCGCCGTCGATGGTGAAGACGCGATCGACGGGCAAGAAGACGGGCGCGTCGTCGGGCGGCGGCTGCCACGCGTCGAGCAAGCGACCGACCGCGGCCGTGAGCTCGAGGATGCCTTCGCCGGACGGCGCACACACCGCGACGATCGGCGCGTTGGCCAGCACGGTGCCCGCCAAGTCCTGCGCGACCGACGCCATCGCGGCCTCGACATCGTCGACCAAGTCCGCGCGGGTCAACGCGATGACCCCGCGGGTGATCCCCAACGCGGCGCAGGCCGCCAGGTGCTCTCGGGTCTGCGGCATGACGCCCGAGTCGGCCGCGATGGCGAGCAAGACGGCGTCCATCCCGCCGGCGCCCACGAGCATGGTGCGCACGAGGCGCTCATGGCCGGGCACATCCACGATGTCGATCCGGCGACCGTCCGGCAGATCCCAGGCGGCGAACCCCAACTCGATGGTGATGCCGCGCGCGCGCTCCTCTTCGAGGCGGTCGCAGTCGACGCCGGTGAGGGCGCGCACGAGAGTGGTCTTGCCATGATCAACATGGCCGGCGGTGCCCAGCAGCATGCCGCGAGGATGGGGGCAGCCTGAACTTTTAATCCAGTAATTTCAGCGATCTCGAAAAAGGACTGCGACACGCCGGCGCTGCGCCCGATGGGGAGTGTGTGGGCACGGTCCCACTCGAACGGAGGCGAGATGCAGCAACACGAATCACCCAGCGCAAATCTGGCGCGTGATCGGGCACCCAAGCCCACGGCTGCGCACCGTGTTGAGCTGATGCAGCCGCGGAGCAATGGCCACGATGTCCGCGCTCAACTGAGCTCGAACGCGCAGTTCAAGCGGGCCATGATCGCGCAGCGAAAGGGGCCCGGAGGAAGAGCGCCGGGTGTGCTCGAAGCGGCCGCGAGCGGCGTTGAGGGCGGTGGGTCGGCGTTGCCGCACCTCGACGTCATCCAGCGCAGCTTCGGGCATCACGCCGTTGGTGGCGTGCAGGCGTTCGTGGGGG
>JBNMOZ010000608.1:0-3888 GCA_051276005.1 Bradymonadia bacterium
GACGCATCGCCGCACAGACCGCACGCCAAGTGATCACGCAGCGCATCCGGGAAGCGGAGCGCGACAACGTCTACAACGAGTACATCGACCGCAAGGGCGAGCTGATTACCGGCATCGTCCGACGCTTCGAGCGCGGCAACATCATCATCGACCTCGGCCGCGCCGAAGCGATCCTGCCCGTTCGCGAGCAGGTCGCCCGCGAGTCGTATCGACCCGGTGACCGTGTTCAGTCGTACGTGCTCGACGTGCAGCGCAACGTGAAGGGCCCGCAAGTCGTGCTCTCGCGTGCCTCCGAAGGCTTGCTCATCAAGCTGTTCGAGATGGAGGTGCCCGAAATTTATGAGGGCATCGTACGCATCGAGACAGCCGCCCGCGAGCCGGGCAGTCGCGCCAAGATCGCCGTGTCCAGTCGTGATCCCGATGTGGATCCGGTCGGCGCGTGCGTCGGTATGAAGGGCTCGCGCGTTCAGGCGGTCGTCCAAGAGCTGCGTGGCGAGAAGATCGACATCGTACCGTACAGCGAAGACTCCGCGCGCTTCGTGTGCAATGCGATTCAGCCGGCCGAGGTCTCACGCGTCTTCATCGACGACACGACCTTCACGATGGAGCTCATCGTCCCCGACGACCAGCTCAGCCAGGCAATTGGCCGTCGCGGCCAGAACGTTCGACTCGCGAGCCGCTTGACCGGGTGGAAGATCGACATCCACTCCGAGAGCAAGGTCCTCGAACTCGAGGAAGAGGCACGCGAGGCCTTGACGGCGCTCGACGACATCAACGCTGAGCACATCGATACGATGTGGCGTCTTGGCTATCGCTCGCTTGAGCACATCGTCAACACGCCCGACGAAGAGCTGGCGAACGTGCCGGGTATCTCGCTCGAGGACGCCGAGCGCATCCGCACGGCGGCTGAAGGTCTGCTTGAGCGCCGTGAGCGTGGCGAAGACATTCGCCCGTCGGTGCCGCTGCCCGAAGGCTACGATCTTGAGTCCGAGTGGAACCGCTGGCCCGCAGACGTCGAGGTGCTCTCACGGGCAATCTTCGACAAGTGCGTGCGCACGGGCCGCTTCACCCTCGAGGATGTAGGCGCTGAAGAGATTCCAGAGAACTTCGCGAAGGCGTTGGGCGTCGACAACGAGCGCGCCGTCAATATCATCTACGCAGCTCGAGAAGTACTCGCTGCATTGCGTGCAGCGGGTCGTATGGCCGCTGAACATGTCGCTGCCGGTGCTGAACTCGCTGTAGATGATGACGACGCCGCCGCTGTTGAAGAGACGGCTGCTGAGTCCGCCGCCGATGATGAGACTGTCGCTGCTGAGCCCATTGCTGAGCTCGCCGCCGATGATGATGAGACTGCCGCTGCTGAGCCTGTCGCTCAGGGCGTGGAGGAATGACCGTTTGGCCCATGTTTCCCGTCAGCGGCGCAATCCGCGATCGGCTCGTCCGAGTCGAAAAGGCATGCGTTCGTGTATCGCATGCCGCGCCGTCGGTGAACGGGGCGGCATGGTGCGCCTGGTCTGCGATGCAGACGGTGAAATTCACGTCGATCGGTTTCTGAAGGCGCCCGGACGCGGCGCCCATCTGTGCTATGCGCGGGACTGCATTGAGCGGGCCGCACAGCGCAATCTCTTCGGGCGCGCGTTCAAGCGCGCCATCGCTCCGTTGACCCCCGACATCCTTGGGCAGCGTATCGAGGCCGCAGTTTCTGCGCGCATCGATGACGCGCTGGCTCTCGCTGGCCGCGCTCGTGCGGCCCGGTCTGGGGCCGAGGCGCTGAAGCGCCTTGGTGGAGTCGCGTTTTTGATTTTGGCAGAAGATGCCGCCGCTGATGGCGCATCCCGGCTCATTCGACGCGCTGAAGCGTGCGAGGTGCCCTGGGTGCGACATGGCGATGCTGCGCGTTTAGGCGCAGCCGTGGGTCACCCACGCCGGGTCGCGCTCGGGATAACCGACGCGCTCATGGCGAGGCGCCTGCAAATAGAGTTCGAACGTCGCGACCGAATAGTGGTTGCGGCCTGTGGTGTAAGCCGTTAGATCGTCGCACAGTCGCGTGGCTTCCACGCAGGCCGAGGTTGGAGAACGCATGGGCAAGAAGGTCTTCGAGGTCGCCCAAGAGCTTGGCGTTGATCATCGAGAGTTGATCAAGAAGTGCGATGAGTTGCGCATCACAAATGTGCGCAACTACATGTCCGTACTTAGCGCTGGAGATGAATCAAAGCTGCGAGATGCCCTGAGCAAGGGTCGCAGTGGCAAGGTCGAAGAGGTGCAAGACCGCGGTCTTGTTCGTCGTCGATCTAAAAAAAGGCCGGGCGACAGCTCGGACGATTCATCCCGCCCAGCGACTCGGCGCACGCCGACCGCCTCTGCGCCAGCGACTCGCGCAAAGGTCGTGTCTCGCCCGGACGACAACGCCGACAATTCGCAGCGTGCGAAGGTGTTGGGGCGTCCGTCAGTCCAGAAGCCCGCAGCGCGGCGCTCTGGTGGCGCACGGATCCTGTCCAAGCCGTTGCCGCAGGCCGCTGCGCCGACGGCACGCAAGGGGCCCAAGCCTCAGCCCAAGGCGCCTGCGCGCCGCCCGGTGCCGGTCAAGGCGCCCGAGCCTGTCGTATCGAAGCCGGTTGAGGTGACCAAGGTCGTCGAGCCGGTCGAGACCGCTGCGGTGATCGATGCCGTGACGGTGGACGCCGCCAAGGTTGCTGAGCCCGCTGTCCAGGCAGCAGGTGATGCGCCGGCTGCTGCTGATGGTCCGACGCGTCGCACCCCCAAGGGCGATGGCCCGACTCGCCGCGCACCTGCGCCGGCGGAGGGTGCCGCTCAGGTTCGTAAGCCCGCGCCACGCGCCGGCGGAGCCAAGGTCCTCGGTCGCATCCCGCTCGAGCAACTGCGCAGTCGTACCAACGCTCCGCGTCGCCGCACAGGCGGTCGCCCGGCGGGTGCACGTCCAGGTGGACCGCCGCGCGGACCTCGTCCCGCTGGCGCGGCTGCGGGAGCTCCGGCGCGTCCGGGCTTCCCGGCTGCAATGCCGCCGCCGGCAGCGGGCACCGATGCCGCACGGCGTCGCAAGCCTACGCCCAACCGCACGAACGATCGCAGTCGTGGCAGCAAGCGCGGTCGCCAGCGGGTCGTCGAGCGTGCTCAGCTCTACCGTGGTCGCTCCACGGGTCGACGTGGCAAGCGTAAGATCACCTCGCGCCGTGGCGCGAAGACCCAGCTGACGACGCCGGCGGCGCACAAGCGCATCGTGCGCATTGAAGACACCATCAGCGTGGCCGAGCTCGGCAAGGCGATGGGCGTCAAGGCGAACCAGCTCATCGGCCAGCTCATGAAAATGGGCATGATGGTCACGCTCAACCAGCAGCTCGACCTGGAGACTGTCGAACTGCTGGCGAACGAGCACGACCATACTGTCGAGAACGTCGCGTTCAAGGAAGACGCAGTGTTGTCGAGCCCGGTCACCGAGGACGCCAAAGAGGTGGATCCGGATTCCGTGCCGCGTGCACCGGTCGTGACCATCATGGGCCACGTCGACCACGGCAAGACCACGCTGCTCGACCATATCCGCAAGGCAAACGTCGCAGAGGGCGAAGCCGGCGGTATCACCCAGCACATCGCGGCCTACCGCGTTCAGGTGGGTGATGGCGCGGTTGTCTTCCTCGACACGCCTGGCCATGCGGCGTTTACGTCGATGCGCGCTCGCGGCGCGTCGGTCACTGACGTCGTGGTGCTGGTGGTTGCCGCGGACGACGGCGTGATGCCGCAGACCGAGGAGTCGATCAACCATGCCAAGGCGGCGGGCGTGCCCATCGTCGTGGCGATCAACAAGATCGACAAGCCGGGCATCGACGTTGACCGCATCAAGAAAGAAATGACGCGGTTTGAGATGGTGCCTGA
>JBNMOZ010000609.1:0-3881 GCA_051276005.1 Bradymonadia bacterium
CTGGCCCGTCTTGAAGTCCTTGCCGGCGATGGGCACGCCGCGCTCAATGGCGAGGGCGTCGAGCGCCGGCACGTCGGCCGTCAGGCTCGGGGTGCCGTTGGCGTAGGGCACACCCTCCATGATCGCCGCGTAGGCGTAGAGCATCGACGGCCCAATCGACGGGTCGTTGGCGTCGACGGCGGCCTCGAAGGCGGCCATGGTCTGATGGGTGGGGCCGCGCTCGATGTAGACCTCGGTGCTCGCGCAGTTGACCATGACGACGCGCTCGAGGCCGTGGGTGGCCTTGAAGTCGCGGATGTCCTGGCGCAGCGCGTTGGCCCAGTCGCGGCGGTTGCCCGGCTTGACGTGGGTGCCGTTGAGGCGCTTGGCGTAGCTGGGGTGAAACGCGCCGTCCATGGGCTTGATGGCCCGCAGCTCGTCTTCGATCTTCTGGAGCAGGCGAAGGTCGAGCACATCGGCGGTCTCGGCGGCCTCGTACAGGTCGCCGCCGAAGATGTCCCAGCCACCGAAGACCAGCCCGTCGAGCGGGGTCATCGGCGCGAACTCGTTGATCTTGGGGTTGTTGTCGTCGGTGCGCTTGCCCAAGCGGATGTGGCCCATCTGCGTGAGTGAGCCAACCGGCGTGCCCAAACCCTTACGTGCGGCGAGAACACCGGCCACGAAGGTGCTGGCGACGGCGCCCATGCCCTGCAGCAGAATGCCGAGCCGGGGCGCGGCGGGAGCGGGGGCGGCGGGGGGGGTCTGCTTCGCGTCCATTCGACATCCTCGTCATGCGCGAGAGGCGCGCCTCGTTATTGAGAACTTCACACTCTTCAGCGGTCGGCCGAAGCAGCGCTCGGCCGAAGCAGCGCCAACGCGCCAACGGCCAGGCACAGCCTCAATGCATGCACCGGCGTCGCCCAAGGGCCCAACAAACCGGCGCGCAGCAAAAAGATCGCGCTGGTTGGCACCTCAAGTAGCCAGGCGCCGCTCAGAACGCCGCGCAGTCGATGCGGCGCGCAGAGCGTCAGGCTGCCGCGCAGAATCCATCCGGCGGCCATGGCTTGCAAGGGGTAGAACACCGTGCCCATGGCCAGGGGGTGCACGGCTTCTTGCCATGCGCCGGGCGAAAGCAATACGAACACGCCGAGCATACAATCGACAGCGCCCAGCAGCCGCAGTGACAGCGATCGCAGCGTCGAGCGCCGCGAAGGTGTCGGGCGCGACGTCGTTACTCGTCCTCGCCCAGGTCGGCGGGGCCGGCCTGGAGCATGGTGTCTTCGGCGGCGTCTTCGGCGGCGTCGTCGGCAGCCTCTGCGGTGGCATTCGGGGCCATGTCGCCCTCAGCGCCCAGACCCTCAGCGCCCTCGCCGTCTTCGCCCGCGTCGTCGTCGTCTTGGTCGTTCTCGGCGTAGCGCGCGATGCTGACGACCGACTCGCCCTCTTGCACCTTGATCAGCGTCACGCCTTGCGTGTTGCGCTTGTAGACCGAGACGTCGCCCGCGCTGGCGCGGATGATGATGCCGCCGTCGGTGACCATCAGGTACTCATCGGCCTCGGACTCGATCTTGATCGTGCCGACCACGGGGCCGTTGCGATCGTTGACCTTGATGTCGATGACGCCCTTGCCGCCGCGGCTCTGTGCGCTGTAGCTGAAGGAGCCGTCTTCGTTCTCGCTGGCGCGCAGATACTCGCGCAGCGCGGTGCGCTTGCCGTAGCCGTTGGCCGTGGCGGTCAGCACGTAGTTGCTGTCGACGTCTTCTTCGTCACGGTCGAAGGTGATGCCGCCGACGACCGTGTCGCCGTCTTCGAGGCGGATGCCGCGCACGCCAGCCGCGTCGCGGCCCATACCGCGCACGTCGTCCTCTTGGAAGCGGATCGCCTGACCCTGCGAGGTGGTCAGTAGCACGTCGCTGGTGCCCGTCGTCTGGCGCACGGCGATCAGCTCGTCGCCGTCGTTGAGGCGAATGGCGCGGATGCCCGTCGAGCGCACCTTGCTGTAGGCCATCAGGTCGGTCTTCTTCACTTGGCCCTGGGCCGTGATGAAGATCAGGTAGGCGCCCTCGGTGAACTCATCCACCGCGAGCACCATGTTGAGCTTCTCTTCGCCCTCGAACGGCAGCATGCGCCAGATCGGCTTGCCGCGAGAGTGTCGGCTGCCCTGGGCGACTGAGAAGACGCGCTCGGTGAAGACGCGGCCGCTGGTCGTGAAGAACAGCATGGTCGCATGGGTCGAGGCGACGAACAGGTGCTCGACGTAGTCCTCTTCCTTGGTGGCCATGCCCGACTTGCCGCGTCCGCCGCGGCGCTGGGTGCGGTACTCGTCGAGCTGCACGCGCTTGATGTAGCCGCTGTCGGTGATCGTGACGACCATGTCTTCAACGGGGATCAGGTCTTCGCGGTTGAGCTCGGCGTCGTTGTAGGTGATCTGGGTGCGGCGCTCGTCCTGGTACTGATCGCGTACGGCGATCATCTCGTCGGTGATGACCTGCAGCAGCAGCTCTTCAGAGTCGAGGATGGCCTGGAAGCCAGCGATCGCTGCCATGAGGGCTTCGAGCTCGCCGATGATCTCGTCGCGCTCCAAGCCGGTGAGGCGGCGCAGGCGCATGTCGAGGATCGCCTTGGCCTGAATCTCGCTCAGGCTGAAGCGCCCCACGAGGTTGCTCAGGGCCAGGTCGGCCGTCGCGCTGTTGCGGATGATCGCGATGACTTCGTCGATGAAGTCGAGGGCGATCTTGATGCCTTCGAGAACATGGGCGCGCTCTTCGGCCTTGCGCTTGTCAAAGCGCGTGCGGCGCAGCGTCACGTCGCGGCGATGGTCGATGAAGTGCTCGAGCGCCTCTTTGATGCTGAGCACCCGCGGCTCGCCATGCACGATGGCGAGCATGTTGATGCCGAAGCTCGACTGCAGGTTGGTCAGCTTGAAGAGCTGGTTGAGCACCACCTGGGCCTGGGCGTCGCGCTTGAGCTCGACCACCATGCGCATGCCCTGGCGATCGCTCTCGTCGCGCAGGTCGCTGATGCCTTCGAGGCGCTTCTCGCGGACCAACTGGGCGATCTTCTCGACCAGCCGGGCCTTGTTGACTTGGTAGGGCAGCTCGGTGACGACGATGCGCTCGCGGTCGCGCGGCATCTCTTCGACGTGCGTGACCCCCCGGATGCGGATGATGCCGCGCCCGGTGTGGTAGGCGTCGTGGATGCCCTGCGTGCCGTAGATGACGCCGCCGGTGGGGAAGTCGGGACCCGGCACGATGCCCATCAGCTCGTTGATGCTGATGTCGGGGTTCTGCATGATCGCGATGGTGGCGTCGATCGTCTCGCGCAGGTTGTGCGGCGGGATGTTCGTCGCCATGCCCACGGCGATGCCGGTGCTGCCGTTGATCAGCAGGTTGGGCACGCGGGTGGGCAGCACCAGGGGCTCGCGCATGGAGTCGTCGTAGTTCGTGCCGAACTCGACGGTCTCCTTCTCGATGTCGGCGAGCAGCTCGTGCGCGATGCGCGCCATGCGCACCTCGGTGTATCGCATGGCCGCTGCGCGGTCGCCGTCGACAGAGCCGAAGTTGCCCTGGCCATCAACCAGCGGCTGCCGCATGGCGAAGTGCTGAGCCATACGAACGATGGTGTCGTAGACCGCCTGATCGCCGTGCGGGTGGTACTTGCCGATACAGTCGCCGACCACGCGGGCCGACTTCTTGTAAGAGCTGTTCCAGCTGTTCTTGAGCTCGTACATCGTATAGAGCACGCGGCGATGCACCGGCTTGAGGCCGTCGCGCACGTCGGGCAACGCCCGCCCGATGATGACCGACATTGCGTAGTCGAGATACGACACGCGCATCTCGTCTTCGATGTTGATCGGGAGGGTATTCGCGCTGCCGGTCGGATCCATGCTCGATACTCACAAA
>JBNMOZ010000610.1:0-3881 GCA_051276005.1 Bradymonadia bacterium
GCAGCCCTGCGAGGCAAGCCAGCGCCGCCCTTTGTGCCGCGCAACGGCGACGCCTACGCCCATCGCACCAAGGCGATCGAAGGCCTGGTGCGCCGGCGCCTGCCGATCGTGGCGGTTGAGCGGTTGACCGAGGCTGCCGTGAAGATTCGGTTCACGGCGCCCGAGGGCGAGACGTTCAAGCCGGGCCAGTTCTTGACGCTGTGCATCGAGCTTGAAGGCGTCGAACATCGCCGGGCGTACAGCATCTGCTCAGACGTCGCGGTGCCGGGCGAATGGGCCATCGGCGTCAAGCAGACGCCGGGCGGGCTCGTCTCGACCTGGCTCAATGCGCAGCTCGCAGCGCAGCTCACCGGTGAGGCGGCGCTGGTCGTCATGGGGCCCTCGGGCAGCTATGGCCCCACGCTGGGCCGTGGTCCACGAACGGTCGCCCTGGTCTCGTGCGGCAGCGGCATCACCCCGAACCTGGCCATCGCGTACGGCGTCCTGGGCGCCGAGCCGCACAGCACCGTCAAGCTCGTCTTCGCCAACCGCGACGCGGCGTCGGTCATGTTCAGGGCGGAGCTTGACGCGTTGCAGGCGCGCCATCCCGAGCGGTTTGAGCTGCGCGAGGTGCTTGAGGACACCCAGGGCTATCTGAGCGCGGGCGATCTGGACTGGGTGGGCGCGGCCGACGCGTGGTTCATCTGCGGCCCAGCGCCGATGATGAGCGCCGCGACCGACCTGCTCGCCAACGCCAAGGTCGCGCCCGATCGCATCCATCAGGAGCACTTCAGCGCGGCGCCCCGCGCCGAGGGTGGTCTGCCCACCGAGCCCCAAGACCTGCTGCTCAAGCTGGGCAACACCCAGATCACGACGGTGGTCGATCCCGGCAAGACGCTGCTCGAGGCCGGCCTGGCCGCGGGCGCCGACATGCCCTACTCCTGCGCCTTGGGCGGCTGCGGCGCCTGCAAGGTCGCGCTCGTCGATGGAGACGTGGTGCTCGACGTGCCGCATTGCCTGACCGACCGCGAGCGCGCCGACGGCTATGTTCTGGCCTGCGTCGCCCGACCCACGTCGCCCTGCACGGTCAGGGTCGACCGGTGAACGACTGGTCTCTCAAGATGAAGGACGTGTGCCTGGCGACCGGGCTGACCCGGCAGACGGTGCACTACTACATCCAGGCCGGTCTGCTGTCGCCCGGGCACAAGACCGGCCGCAACATGGCGTTCTACAGCCCGGCGCATATTGAGCGCCTGCATCGCATCAAGCAGCTGCAGCACGAGCGCTTCTTGCCGCTGTCGGCCATCAAGGCGCTGCTCGACGAGCGCGATGAGACCCTCGACAGCTACGCCCCCGAGCAGCGCGCCTTCCTCAAGGCCGTGCGCTCAAACCTGCCGCCTCGGATGCCCGACCGCAGCCCCGTGGAGGGCGCCGATTTGGTCGCTCGCGGCGTCGTCGACGCCGTCGACCTCGAGAAGATGGTCGAGGACGGCTTCGTCGCCGCCCAACGCCTGCCCGATGGGACCTTGCGGGTCCACCCCGACGACCTCGAGCTGGTCGCGGTGCTCGGCCAGCTGCGTCGCATGGGCGTCAACGAAGACGCCGGGTTCGAGGTGGCCGATGTGCGCATCTACGAAGACGCCGTGCGTCGCCTGATTCAAGCCGAGACCGCGCTGGTCATGCGCCGCATGGCCCATGACTCTCCCCAAGCCGTCGCGACGCTCATCGAGCGCTCAATGCCGGTGATCAACGCCCTGATCTGCCGTCTGCGCGAGCGCCGGATCCAAGACCTGCTGTCGACGCTGTGACGACCGCGATTTTGAACATGATGGAGGACGCCCATGGCTCTGCTCAGTGAAAGCGTAATGAACCGGTTCCCCCGGCGAGCCCGTCAACAGCTCGACAGCTGGCTCGAGGTGCTCGACATCTTCAAGCACATCCGCGATCCACGGGTGGCGCGGGCCCTGGGACCATCCGGGGTGCGCGGGCTGCTGCTCAAGCGCGGCAAGCAAGGTCGGCCGACCCAGATCAAGGCGAACCATCACGCGCACTTCGACTGGACCTACCCGCACGACAACCGCGAGATGGAAGAGCTGTATCTGCGGGCCAAGGCGGGCCAGTGGGACGGCGATGACTTGCCCTGGGGCACGTCGGTCGACCCGATGAACCCCGAGGTGCCGCTGCTGCCCAGCTGGTTCTTCAACTTCGAGCAGTTCCCCGGCGCGAAGATGCTCGACGCCAAAGACCGCATGAAGTTCCAGCACAGCATGGCTTCGTGGATGCTCAGCCAGTTTCTGCATGGCGAGCAGGGCGCGCTCTTCGCCGCGGCGCAGGTCACTGAGGCGGTGCAGTTCTTCGACGGCAAGCTCTACGGCGCCACGCAGGTGATGGACGAGGCGCGGCACGTCGAGGTGTTCCAGCGCTACCTCGAGTCGAAGATGGAGAAGCTCTATCAGATCAACGACAACCTGTTCGTGATCATCGACTCGCTCATGGCCGACGGCCGCTGGGACATGAAGTTCTTGGGCATGCAGATCATGGTCGAGGGCCTCGCGCTGGGTGCCTTCGGCATGATGTACCGCACCACGAGCGAGCCCCTGCTGCGTTCGCTGCTGCGCAACGTGATCCAAGACGAAGCGCGCCACGTGCACTACGGCGTCGTCGCCCTGCGCGAGCACATGAAGCAGATCACCGAGTCGGAGCGCCGCGAGCGCGAGGACTGGGCCTTCGAAGTGTCGCTGCTCATGCGCAACCGCTTCTTGGCCTACGAGGTCTACGAGGAGTGGTTCGAGGGCATCTTCAGCCGCGCGAAGTGGCGCGAGATGATCGCCGCGGCGCCAGGCATGGAGCTGTTCCGCAGCGTGATGTTCAGCCGCCTGGTGCCCAACCTGCGCGAGATCGGGCTGATGAGCAATCGCATCAAGCCCGCGTACGAGAAGGTGGGGCTGATGCGCTACTTCAATGGCGCGGCGGCGTCGGAGCTGTCGGGCGATCAGATGCTCGCCGAGCTGGACGCGGCGCGTTTGACGGGCCCGCCGGTGTTCTGATCAGTCCTCTGCGACCGCCAGCAGACCCACCAAGAACGGTCCCGATTGCGCCACCGCGTCCCGCCCCACGAACGTATCGACCACCAGGTGATAGCGCCCCGCCTCGAGGCTCGCCGTCAGGCGCTGATGTGCCCGCTCCAGGCACGCCTCACCCGTCGCTTCGGCCCCAATCAGGTGCAGATCCACATCCACATCGCCCCGATCGAGCACGAACGCCTCGATGACCGTGGGCTGGTCCAGCTCGAAGGCATAGACCCACTCGGGGCCCGACTCGTCCTGCGCCGCGTTGCAGCCCGGATACGCGTCGATCATCGACGACGGTCCCGCCGACGTGTCGCGCGCATCGACGAAGGGCATCGCGTCGATGCGGATCGGGTCGGCGGGCGTGCCTGCGCCCGCGAGCGGCGCCATGGGCGCGTCGGGCGCGGGCGCGTCGCCCAATAGCGTGTCGACGAGCCCCGCGAACGCCTGAATTGTCAGGAGGTTGCGCCAGTTATAGCCATAGTCCAGGCCATCGACGCTGAAGTCGCAGGCGCGGCGTTGCCCGTTTGGGCGATACACGCTCGGATGAATCTGGTCGTTCGCCAGGCCCTGGTTCGGCAAGTCATGGATGGCCAAGTGCAGGTCGACGAGCGGGATCTGCCGTGCCTGAGCGATGGCTCGAACGGCCGTATTGAACGCGGGGATCTTCGCGTCCTGCTGGGCGCTGTCGCCGCGGGGCATGACCGTCGACAACACCGGGATCACGCCCTGGTCGAGCAGCGTATCCACGACGGTCAGCAGGTTGTCACCGTACGTATCGAGGGCGACGATGCCCACGTCGTTGGTGCCGTATTGGATCGTCGCGAAGCGCGG
>JBNMOZ010000611.1:0-3858 GCA_051276005.1 Bradymonadia bacterium
AGGGCCCCAAGACCCCCATTTTCTAACGATTCGTGGGCGGCCGTTGAGGCGCTGCTGGCTTCATTCACGCCTTGGGTTGGCCGAGACGGCTTTGGCGACGGAGGTGGGTTTGCTCCGGGTGATCGTCCGGAATTACCTCGCCTCGACGGCGACCCCGCAAGGGGGGTCGGTAATACCGGCGTCGCACGCCTTCTCAAGGCCTGGGTGGATGGTTTGCGGACGGTTCGGGTGTCTGGGTGGGGTTCTCTCGGGCACGGGTCGTGGCTTCGATAGCCTTGAGAAATCGCGCGGCTGAGCCGCCTGCTTGGTCCCAAGCGTCGTCGTTCTGCGGGCAAGAGTTGCGTTGCTGGATGCCCGAACGCCGCAGCGCCTCGTCGAAGCGGCTCTGCACGCCGCAGCAGCGCCTCGTCGACGCGGCTCTGCACGCCGAAGACCTCACCCGCGAAGAAGCCCGCCAACCCAGCGAACACATCACCGCCCGCCGCCGCCGCGCCAGTCAGAACGTCATGGGGCACGGTCCCCAAGCCGTCCCACATGTCGCCGGTCGACTCGCCGGGCGCGATGAAGATGGTGGACAGCCGGGCGACCAGCCACCCCGCCTTCAGGGACTCAGGCCCATCCAACGCGCCCGATTGTGCCGCATCCCGCGCAGGCTGCTGGCGACGCCGATCAGCTCGTCCCGCAGCCCGCTCTGCTCAAAGAGCGCGGTGGTCTGATTCTCCCAATCGAGGTCAGCGACGTCGGCATATTCCGCCTGCAGGCGAGCGCCGGCCCCCGTGTACAGCAGGAACGCCAGCCGCAAGTCAGTCGCGAGGCGGTGTGTGACCCGGCTGCGCGCGTCACGCAGAGCAAACGCCAGCGCCCGCTGCTCATCAGCGATGTTGGCCGCGAAAGGATCGCCTGGCTGCGCCGGCGCACACCGACGCGCGATGGCATAGGCATAGACCAGATCCATCAGACCCGTCGGCGACGCGCGTACCTGCTCTGCGATCAGCAGCAGCGCACGCCGCGCGGGCAGCATCGCTCGACACGCGGTGCAGCGAATGAGCCCGAGCGCGACAGACATGTCGATGGGCGTCTGCGTCCAGTGACCATCGAAGGACACCCACTCGATCAGCGCGTCGACCAGCGGCGCTTCAACGGCGTCTTCCAGGTCGCCGAGCCGCGCGTGCGACCAGCTGGCGGCGATGTGCTCGACGATGGTGGCGCGCGGTGACTGCGCGCGGGCGACGCCGCACAGGCTGAGGACCACGGCCAAGCTACAGACCAAACGCACGGCGCACCCCTTCCCAATACAATCGCTCTTCATTCGAGAGGGTGTCGCTGTTCATCGCCAGGTGGCCGCCGATGACCCGGTTGAGCTGACCGTTGCCGATCTTGCGCAGCCCCGAGATGGCCTCGGCCTCGGCACCCAGCGGAGCCCCTCCACCCGAAGCCGCGCCCGCGGCCTGCGTCGCGAGCAACTCCTCTGGCGTTGACGTCGCCGCGAGGATCGCCGCAGCGAGGACCATGGCCGGCCCGCTCAACTCGATGCGCTCGATCATGCCCTTGACCTGCCCGTGCACCTGCAGGCCTTCCGGGCTGAGGAAGCTCGGCGCGCCGCCCAACCGACGACCACGCTTCTCTTTGCGCTGGACGGCAGGCGTCCCCTGGCGCGCGATCATCTGCGGCTTGAACGCAGGGTTGCTGTGCAGCTGGCGGGCGACATCATGTCCGTTGGCGCGACGCTGTATGGGCGCGTCCTGGGCAGACTGGGTGAAGCGGCTCAACGAACGAAAGGGTGACTTGGGCGCGTGCATGGCGACTCCAAAGCGAGGAAGGCAACGGCGCCTCACCTTCCCCTTCGGGCGATCTGGGCGACTGTCGCAGACAAAATCATAACCTTCTAATTTTACTAGCATCTTTCTTTCGTGCCGCCGGCCCTACCGCCCGAACCGCCGCCGATAGGTCGGTCGATACTCCGAGAAGCAGCTCTCCCGCAGCATCTTGTACAAGCGGCTCAACCGCTGCGACACCGTGTTCTCGGCCTCACCGATGAGCTTGGCGATCTGGCGCGGCTTGTGGCCCAGCGTCGCCAACTCGAGCACGCGCCGCTCGCTGCGCGACAGGGCGTTCGAGACGCGCTCGACGCAGTCGATTCCGCGCAAGATGCCCAGCGATGGCGGAGTGCCCCCGGGCCGCAGGACGTCCACCGGATCCATTCGTTTGTTCTGCTCGCTGCTGATCGCGTTGGTGCAGGCCCTATTGTAGTAGGACGCCAAGCCGTCTCCGCCGTTAGTCTCCACCTTATGACACACATTGATCATCGTGTTGCTCGCGATGTCTTTGCCGTCATTGGGCATCGCGCGCTCGGCGCGCTTGGCGCAGTTCTTCAGATCGCCGCCCTTGCGAAGCTGGTCGGCGCACTCACCGAACGTCATCTGCTCGCGCTGCAATAACGGTCGCGCGTCGACATACGGCTCAGGCCGGTACGGCGCGATCGCCATGCTCGCGAACACCAGATGAGACGCTCGATCAGCCGTCGGCGAGAACCAGTCATTAGACTGGCCGAGATCAGACAACCCGACCACCGTGTACCCCGCTCCGATGAACAGCCCTGTCGCGGCGGCGATGGAGCACAGCAACGCCCCGCCGAGCAGAACGCCAGCGATCTGGGCGCCCCGGCCGTCCTCGACCCAGCTCGCGTTGGCCCAACGCCACAGCGCCCGCACGAAGATGCTCAGGAGCACCAGCGGGAAGACCCAGCTGATGTAGATCTGTACGGTCTGGATCGCGTAAGCCATCAGACGAGCCGAGACATGAAAGACGGGCGCGAGCCCGCTCAACCCAAACGCCCATGCTGCGACCAGATGCACCGCGCCGTAGATCCACAGCGGCAACGTCGCCGCGCGCAGCACCGCGCCCTGCCGCTTGCGCAGCCAGCGCGCGAAACAGAGCACCAGGATTGCCCCCAGGCCCAGCCAACTCAGCCACCAGCTGATAGCGAAGGCGCCCTCACCCAGGCTCTCGCTCTGCTGCAACGCCTCGGCGACCACGAAAGCGGTCGGCACCATGGCGGCGATCAGCCCCACGGCGCCCAACACGAAGCCGCTCCCCAAGAGCAGCACCACCGCGATCACAATCCAGAACTTCTTGCCCAACCGACTGCCTCCTCCTTGCGCGCGCTACCGCTACCAGCATTGACAGATCTAGCGCTTCTGAGAACCCTCGAAGAAAAAGAATGAGATACTCTGACACGAAATGGCGCCCGCCGAGTGGAGCCGGGTGAAGCGCAGGGGTGGTCCCGGCGCAGCACCGCAGAGGAGGCCGCCATGGCCCATCGCAAGTTTCCCCGCCCCACGTTCGCCCGCCCAACGTCCTCTTACGCCAAGCTGACCAGCGCTGTTCGCCGACAGCTCGCCCGCCGACTCCCGCTCACCGTGCATGCCCTCGAACGCGCCGCCGAGCGCGACGTGAGCATGCGCGATGTTCAATACATTCTGTGCTTCGGCCGCGTTTGGCGGGCGCAAGGTAGGCTGCGATTTGAGCTCCGCCCGAGGCACGCCGCGCGTCGGCCCAGCGCCCGCGGCGTCGTCGTCGCCTATCGCGAGCGCTTCGTGCGCACTGTCATCCGGCGGGGGGTCTGAGATGGCCCGCCCCGTTTCGGTCAACTGCCACCTGCTCAAGCCCTGCAACATGCGCTGCCGCGGCTGCTTCGCCACCTTCCACGACGTCGTCCGCGACGGCCTGCCCAAGGGCATCTTGCCGCGCGAGCAGACGCTGGCTGTGACCCACGCCTTGGCCGGCGCCTTCGAGAAGATCACCTTCGCCGGGGGCGAGCCGACGCTGTGTCCCTGGCTGCTCGACTTGGTCGTCGCG
>JBNMOZ010000612.1:0-3851 GCA_051276005.1 Bradymonadia bacterium
GCAGCCGCCGCTGGCCGCCTTCGCGCACTGGGCGAGCGCGGCGAAAGCGCACGGCCGCTCCTGCTGCGGGGTGCCCGGGTAGGCGACCTTCGTCAGGTAGTCGAAGGCCTCGATTGCGCCCTGCTTCCCGTGCTTGTCTATGAAAAGCACAATGGAGTCAGCAGCGAAAGTGGGGGGGGGGTAGGTGGTTGGTGTGCCACCCCCTGCCGGCGACGCTGCGGTCTGCTGCTGCCCCCCTGTCGGCGTGCCCGGCGTTGGCGTGCCGGCCGCCGTGGGGGTCGTGGGGGCCGCCCCCGCCGCCCCCCGCCCCCCCGCCCCCCCCGCGGCCGCCGGATAAGCATGCGCGCGGTATCGGTCGCCAGGGCGCCCGTCGGATCTCGTCAGGCGACGCCGCCTGAGGGTTGACCGGCCTGCGCGCGACAGCTATGTAAACACCGACGCGCCAGCTTCAGCGACGCGTCCAGGACTCTTGCGCAGGACACAATGATCGGACCAGGCATCACCATCCGCGGGACCATCAGCGGCGACGAGGATCTCATCGTCGAGGGCCGCGTCGAAGGCGCCATTCGGCTCACCAAGAGCCTTGATGTCGCCCAGGGGGCGCATATCGCCGCCTCGATCGACGCGACGCAGGTCGACGTCCTTGGCACCGTGCATGGCGACATTTCGGCGCCCGGCGGTGTGATCATCGAAGCCGGCGCCGAGGTCTTAGGCGACGTGACCAGCCAGCGTTTCTCCCTCGCTGAGGGCGGGCGTTATACGGGCCGCGTGCAGATGGACTTCGATGTGCCCGGTGGCGAGCCCGAGCCGCGCGCCCCGGCCCGCAAGAGCGCCCGGCGCTGACTCGACGCTCGGTAAGCGCTCAGTCAACGCTGAGCGCGCGCTGATCGAGAGCGAACGTAGAGCTGACCCAGAGCATCCTTCACCCTTCATCTCAGGATCGGAATCGAGCATGGCCAATACCGTTATCGGCAACGGCATCACGGTGGACGGCGAGATCACCGGCGACGAGTCCCTGGTCATCCAGGGCAACGTCAAGGGTCGCATCAGCGTGACGTCCAACGTGTTCGTGGAGAACTCAGCCAAGGTCGAGGCTGACATCACGGCCGCATCGGTCGAGGTCGCCGGCGAGGTCACGGGCAACGTGACCGCCGAGACTCGAGTCGAGATCAAGGCCGACGGCAAGATGGTTGGCGACATGACGTCGCCGCGCATCCTCATCGCCGACGGGGCCCTCTTCAAGGGCAGCATCGACATGGATCAGGGGCGCTGAGCATGGCGCGCGCAGCGAAGCGAGGCGCCAACACCGCCGCCACGAGCATCCAGGCAGCGACCCGCGTTGCCGGCCGCATTGAGGGCAAGGGTGACCTGGATGTCTTCGGCAAGGTCGAAGGCTCCATCGTCATTGACGGCGCCCTGCTGATCGACGTCGACGGGCGCGCAGACGCCGACGTCGAAGCCGCCCAGGTCGAGATTCACGGCATCTTCACCGGCAACGCCAAGGCCGATCGCATCGAGCTCTTCGAGACGGCCATCGTGGTCGGCGATCTGCGCGCGGCGCGGGTCATCGTCGCCGACGGCGCGAAGTTTCGCGGCCTGATCGACATGGGCGAGTCCGTCGTCGCCGAAGAGGCACCGCGCGCTGCGGTCCGCCCTCGGGTCGCCGCACGCGCCCCGGCGCCGGCGCCGAAGAAGGTCCGCGCGGCCCCATCCAAGCCGCCCGCCAAGGCCAAGACCGACGACGACGCCGACGCCGAATCGTGACCGACGGCGCGGCGACGCACCAGCCCGACGCTGAGACGCTCGGTCAGCGAGACGATCTGCTCGCCCTGCTGCGTGAGCGCGCGTGGCGCAAGGGGCGTGTCACCCTGGCGTCGGGTGCCATCAGCGACTTCTACATCGATTGTCGGCAGGTCGCGCTGCACCCGCAGGGCGCCCATCTGCTGGGCGAGCTGCTGCTCAACGCCCTCGAATCCCTTGAACGTGAATGTGGTCGGCGCGCCGAAGCCATCGGCGGCATGGCCCTGGGCGCGGTGCCGCTGGCCTGCAGCGTCAGCTATGCGGCGCGGGCCCGTGGTCGTGACCTGCCCGTGATCGTGGTGCGCAAGGCGTCCAAAGGCCATGGCACCGCGGGCTGGCTGGAGGGCCTCGCCAACGTCGATGAGGGCGCTGGGCTCTTGCTCGTTGAGGACGTCGTCACCACGGGCGGCTCCACCGCGACCGCCGCCGACCGGTTGCGCGCGGCGGGCTTCGATCCCTTTGGCTGTGCCTGTATCGTTGATCGGCAGGCCGGCGGCATGGATCGGCTGCGCGACGCGGGCCTCGCGGTGCGTGCGTTGTTCACTCGCGCTGCCATCGAGGTCGCATGACTGGAGGCCGAATGAGCCGATCGCGACGACCTGCCCGTATCATGGGCAGCGCGAGCATGACCGCGCTGGTGATGATCGCGCTGGGGCTGACGCTGATGGCCACCGCGGGCTGCGGGCCCGTGAAGGTGCCCTTGGGGGCCAACCAGACGCTCAGCGACGACTACGAGAAGGTCCTCAAGGCGTTTACGCGCCACGAAGAGACCTACGAGTACTTCGAGAGCCGGGTCTTCGTCGACGCGACCTACTTCGCGCCGGCCTTCGCGCTCGCCTATGCCGAGCAGCGTAGGGAACGCCTGGGCCTCACACCCAACGAGGCTAAGAATGAGCGTACGCGGCTGGTCGAGCGCGCCAATGGCGAAGCGCGCTTCTTTCTGGCGGTGGTCACCAATGACTTCTTCTGGAACGATCTCGACCGCAAGAACGGGACGCTGCGCAGCCGACTCATCGTTGATGGTGAGGCCGTCGAGGCCATTGAGATTACGCGGCTGAACGACGATGAGCTCTCCGATCTCATCCCGTTCTTTCCGTACGTGACCATGATGGGTCGCGGCTACTGGGCCGTCTTCCCCAAGCTCGAAGGCAAGGCGGTGCAGTTGCGCATCTCGGGCGCCCCGGCCATCGTCGATCTGAAATGGTCAGGTCGATAGAGCAGGCCGGCTTTTAGTTGGAGCGGCGGGTGCTGAGCGCCGAGCGCTGAGCGGCGAGCCGCGTGACGGAGATGACAGCCATGGCCAAGCACACCGGATTTCATCAAGGCATCGACGGCACGCGCCTCTTCTACGAGGTTGAGGGCGAAGGGCCGATCGACTTCGTGCTCTGCGATGGCATCGGTTGCGACGGCTTCATCTGGCGTTACCTGCGGCCGCGGCTGCTTGAGCGTGGGCGGGTCATCCATCTGCACATGCGCGGACACGGCCAGAGCGCGCCGCCCGTCGATCCGGCCGCCATCGAGATCGCGACCCTCGCGGAAGACTGGCGCAGCCTGCTCAACCACCTCGGGTCACAGCGCACGGTCGTGCTTGGACACTCGATGGGCGTCCAGGTCGCGTTGGAGCTCGGGCACCTCGACGTGGGCCGCGCCGAAGCGTTGGTGCTGCTCTGCGGGGCGTTTGAGAACCCAATCGCGACGTTCCACGACAACCCGAACTTTCAAAAAGTCTTCCCGTTGCTGCAGAAGGCCACGCGCCTGGGCGGCATCGCCGTGCGGGCGGCCTGGCGCAAGCTCGTCGCGCTGCCGGTCTCGTATCACGTCGCGCGCATGACCGAGTTGCACCCAGACCTCGCGCGTCGACACGACTTCGAGCCCTACCTCGAGCACCTCTCCCGCATGGATCCGCGGCTGTTCTTCGACATGCTGGGCGGCGCGTTGCGGCACTCAGCGCGCCCGTATCTGCCCAGCCTCGACATCCCAGTCTTGGTGGTGGGCGGCGAAGACGACAAGTTCACCCCCGGCCGGCTGTCGTCCGAGATGTGCGCGATGTT
>JBNMOZ010000613.1:0-3826 GCA_051276005.1 Bradymonadia bacterium
CAGACCTGACGTTTGCCCTCACGGTCGGCTATGCTCCGCCCCTCAAATTCGGAGGCGCGATGGGCCTGCTGGCCAAGAAACTGGTGAAGCACTACGGCGCGCATGTCGCGTTGCAGGGCATAGATCTCAAGGTCGACGCAGGCGAGGTCTACTGCCTGCTGGGCGCGAATGGCGCCGGCAAGACCACCACGATTCAGCTGTTCTTGGGGTTCATCGAGCCCACCTCGGGCAGCGCTCAAATCGAGGGGCTCGAGGTCAAGGACCACCCGCTGCAGACCAAGCGCGCGCTGGCCTACATCCCCGAGAACGTGATGCTCTATCCCAACCTCACGGGGCTGGAGAACCTGGAGTACTTCACGACCCTCGCGGGCTGTGACGCTGCGCCGACGCTGATGCGCGAGACGTTGAAGCACGCCGGGCTGCCCGACGACGCGGTGTCGCGGCGTGTGGGCACCTACTCGAAGGGCATGCGGCAGAAGGTGGGCATCGCGATGGCCATCGCGCGTGAGGCGCGGGTGTTGCTGCTCGACGAGCCCACCTCGGGGCTCGACCCTCGGGCGTCCAACGAGTTCTCGCAGCTGGTCACGTCGATGCGCGACAACGGCGTGGCCGTGTTGATGGCCACCCACGACCTGTTCCGCTCCCGCGAGATCGCCACCCGCATCGGCATCATGAAGCGCGGCCTTCTGGTGACACAGCTCGACGCGGCCGACGTGTCGCACACCGATCTTGAGCAGATTTATCTGCAGCATATGCAGGACGCATGATCGGCGTCATCGCGCGCAAAGAGCTGCGCGAGTTGGTGCGCGACGGCCGCCTGCGCCTGCTCGGCGGCATCGTCGTGATCCTCGCTCTGGCGGCCTTCGCCTTTGGGGCCCAGCAAACCCTGCGCGCCCAGGAAGCCCGCGAGCACGCCCAAGAGCGCGCGGCCGCTCAATGGGAAGGCCAGGGCGAGAAGAACCCCCACGTCGCGGCCCATTACGGCACGTATGCGTTCGCGCCCACCAACGTGACGACGGCGCTCGATCCGGGCGTCTCGGCGTTCTTGGGGCGCTCGGTGAAGCTCGAAGCCCACCGCCGAAACCTGGCGTCGCAGTCGGCCGCGCAGGACGGCGGGACCCAACGGCTGGGCGAGTTCTCGGTGGCCACGGTGCTGCTGATGCTCGTGCCGCTGCTCATCATCGCCCTGGGCTATGGGGTCTGGAGTCAGGAGCGCGAGCGCGGCACGCTGCGCCAGCTCTTGAGCACTGGGGTTGACCGTCGAGCGCTGCTGGCCGGCAAGGCGCTCGCGCTGTTCATCGTGCTCACGGGGCTGCTGCTGCCGGCCGGGGTGCTCATCGTTGGTGGCCTGTGGGCCCTTGGCGGCGGCGGCTTGGCGACGCTGGGCCGCGTCGGTCTGCTGGTGCTGGGCTATGGCGCGTACTTCGCGGTGTTCGCCGGCCTCACCCTGTACGCCTCGGCCGTGGCGCGCTCCTCGCGCGGGGCGCTGGTCGGCGCGATCGCGATGTGGGCCTTGTTCTGCCTGCTGGTCCCGCGCGTCGGCAGCGAGCTGGCCGCCACCATCGAGCCCTTGCCGAGCCAGGCCGAGTTGGCGCGCGCCGTCGAGAGCAGCTTGGCGAAAGGCATCGACGGCACCACCGAGCGCGAGGTGGCCATCGAGGCGATGGTGGCCGACGCCATGGACGCGCAGGGCATCGCCAACGCGGGCTTCCTGGTCGACCAGGGCGCCACAACCGCCATCGAGTTGCAGGCCGAGGCCCGCTGGGAAGACGCCGCCTACGACCATCACGTCGGTCAGCTTGAGGATCGCATCGCGACCCAAGAGGGCTGGGCGGCGGGTGTCGGCATCATCTCGCCCTTCGTGGCCATGCGCGGTCTGTCGGCGGGGCTCTGCGGCACCGACTACGCCCATCACCGGCACTTCACCGACTACACCGAGGCCTGGCGCAAGCGGCTGGTTGCCCAGCTCAACACGGCGTTCGGCGAGAACGCGGGCGCTGACGGCTGGGCCTATCGCGCCGGCCCCGACCTGTGGAAGAACGCGCCGCCCTTCGAGTACACCGCGCCCGGCCTGGGCTTTGTGTGGCGCCATCACGCGTTCGACATGCTGGTTTTGCTGGGCTGGTTGGCGCTGGCCCTTGGATTGGCGCGGCGCTCTGCGCGGCGGGTGCGTGTCGTATGAGCGAGCAGCGAATGAAGACGCAGCGAACGAAGACCGTGCGCACCATCGCGCGCCTTGAGTTGCGCATCCTGCGACGCGACCGCGCGGCCCTGGCGGTGCTGGGGTTCTTCGCCGGCCTGTTGCTGCTGGCGGCCTACACTGGCGGCCACCGGGCGCATCAGGTGAGCGACGGACTGGATCGCGCGCTCAGCGCTCAAGCACAGCATTTTGTGAGCCTGCACGCCCAGCTCGCGAAGCTCGAAGTCACCCAGGCGCCGCCCATCGGGCAAGATCCACGGGATCCCAGCTGGATGGGCCGTGAGGGCGCCGCGCGGCTGGCTACGCTCCCGCCCGCGCCACTTGCGGCGGTGGCGATCGGCCAACGCGACCTCTTCCCCCAAGCCTTGCGGGTGAACACCGAGGTGTTCCTGACGACGCAGCGCGAGACCGAGACCCCGATGTCGGGCCCCACGCGGCTAACCACCGGGGCCTTCGATCCGGCGTTCCTCTTCGTGGTGCTCTTCCCGCTCGTCATCATCGCGCTGAGCTATGAGTTGCTCAGCGGAGAGCGCGAGCGCGGCACCCTTGCCATGCTGCTCTCGCAACCGATCTCGCAGCGCGCCCTCGTCTTGGGCAAAGCCAGCGCGCGGTTTGGGGTGCTGTGCCTGGTCACCCTGAGCATCGCGCTGGGCGGGCTGCTGGTGGCCGGCGTCGACGTGCCCAACGCGGGCCTTGAGGTCGGATTGTATCTGGCGATCCTCGTCGCGTGGGCTCTGTTCTGGTTCGCAGCGGCGATGGCGGTGAACGCCTTCGGGCGCAGCTCGGCCAGCAACGCGTTGCTGCTCTTCGGGCTGTGGCTGCTGGTGGTCGTGGTGGTGCCCGGGCTGGTTCGCGTGGGCGTCGACACGCTGTATCCGCCGCCGTCACGGGTCGAGATGCTGCATGAAGCCCGCGAGGCGGCGCAAGAGATGGAGCGCGAGTTGGCCGGCCTCGAAGGGCAGCACGATCAGGACACGAAGACCCAGGCATACGCCGAGAAGATGGTGAAGGTGCAGACCGATCTGGCGCAACGCGCGGCGCCGGTGCTCGCCGATCTGCGCGCCCAACTGGCCCAGCGTCAGAGCCTGCTCGACGGCCTGCGCTTCTTGTCGCCAGCGATGGTCGTTCACCTCGCCCTCGAAGACGTGGCAGGCACCGGCGCGCGGCGCCACCAGCGCTTCGAGGCGCAGGTCGACGGCTTCCACGACCGGTTTCGGGCGCAGCTGTTTGACACCGTGCGGGCAGGCACCCGGCTCGACGCCGCGCAGGTCAAGGCGATCCCCCAGTGGACCTTCGACGAAGAGCCCGCCAGCGCCCTGGTGTCGCGGGTGTTGAGCGGCGTGTTTGGCCTGCTGCTGGCGTCGTTGCTGCTCTTGGGCCTCGCGATGCGGGGTCTGCGCCGCGTCGGGCGGCTCGCGGGCTGACAGTCCGTTCATGCCGAAAGGCGATTCAATTCCGGGTTGGTCAAGTCAGCGGGGGCTCAGCGCGGGGTGGGCTGGCGCGGGCCGAACTCAGCGGGCCGAACTCAGCGGGCCGAGCGCAGCGGGCCAGCCTCAGTGGGCCAGGCTCAACAAACGGGACTACTGGCGAATCTCGAGCAGCTCAACGTCGAAGACCACCATGCCC
>JBNMOZ010000614.1:0-3813 GCA_051276005.1 Bradymonadia bacterium
CTCGGGGCGCGAGGCTGGGCGCCTGATCGTCGCGCTGCATCCGGGCGACTCGCGCGGGCGCTTTGGGCCAGGGCGCGTCGTCTTCGATCCACCCGAGCGGCTAGAGCGCGTGCGATTGCTCGTGCCGGGCGACGTCGATGGCGACGGCGACCTCGACGTCTGGGTGGCACAATATCGCGGCGCGTATAACGCCGGTCGCATGCCGCAGCCCTTTCACGACGCGAACGATGGCTGGCCTGGCTACCTGCTGCGCAACGACGCCGGCGTCTTCACCGACGTGACCACCGCCGCAGGCCTGGCGCCGTTGCGGGCGCGGCACACCCAGAGCGCGACGTTCTTCGACGTGGACGGCGACGGCGACCAGGACTTGTTGAGGGTGAACGACTTCGCCGGCATCGACCTGCACCGCAACGCGGACGGGCGCTTCACGGCGGCGACCGACCAGCTGACCGATGCCCGCCGGTTGTTTGGCATGGCCCACGCCATCGCCGATATCGATGGCGATGGCCGGCTCGACATCTTCGCCACGGGCATGAACTCGACGACCGCGCGGCGGCTTGAGGCGCTGGGCCTCAATCGCCCCGATCGCCCCGCGCACCCCAGGTGGCGGGCGGCGATGACGTTCGGCAATCGCCTGTTGCTGGGCGGCGGCCAGGGGAGCGCCCAGGGGAGCGCCCAGGGGAGCATCCAGGGCTTTACGCAGGCGCCCTTCGCCCCGCAGGTCGCGGCCAGCGGCTGGAGCTGGGGCACGGTCGCGTTCGACCTCGAGAACGATGGCGACGTCGATCTCTACGTGCTCAATGGCTTCGTCAGCGGGCACACCGCGCAGGACTACTGCACCGAATACTGGCGCCATGACGTGCACTTGCGCGATGAGATGCCCGCCGCGGCTGCCGACGTCTTTCTGGGCGAGGCCATCGCGGGGCTCGAGTCGGGCATCTCGTGGAACGGCTTCGAACACAACCGACTCTTCATCAACCGCGGCCGCGCCGCGAAGAGCAGCGCGCGCTTCATCGAGGCGGGTCACCTGTTCGGGCTGGCGGGCGAGGCCGACGGCCGCAACCTCGTCGCGACCGACTTGGACGGGGATGGGCTCACCGATTTGCTCGTCGCCGAAGCGCCGCCCGGCAAGGGGCTTGGGCTGCGCGTGCTGCGCAACGTCGCGCAGACCACCGGGCATTGGCTTGGCGTGCGGGTGGGCGGGCAGGCCATCGGCGCGCGCGTCGAGCTTGAGACCGCCAGCGGGCGCCGCGTGGCGCTGGTCGCAGCGGGTGATTCGTTCTTGAGCCAGTCGCCCCCAGCCGAGATCTTCGGCCTGGGCGAGGTCGACAAGGTCAAGCGCCTGACGGTGCGGTGGTCGGACGGTCGAGTCGCTAAACTCGAACGCCCAGCGGTCGATCGTTGGCACCGTCTGGCGCCGCCCCCCGGTAGGTCGCTGGCGCGCTGAGTCGGCGATCAGCTGCCGGTCAGCTGAGGGCGAGGGCCGCCACGAGCGCCCGCACGACGGCCTGGTGCTTCTCGGGCAGCAGCGTGACGGCCGCCGCCAGATCGCGCCGTGCTTCGGCGGGCCAGCTCTCGGTGTTCTGCCGCGTGATGGCGTCCCAGCCCTCGCTCCAGCCGGCGTCATCGCCACGCACCGCGGCATCTATGGCGGGGATCACGGCGAGCCAGGGCATCTGATCGAGGTAGGTCACCGAGTCCGCGAAGCGCCGATATTCGGCGTAGAGGGCGCTCGCGGCGGTCAGCGCTCCGCGATGCAGCGCGACCCGCGCGCGCCACGCCGGTATGTAGCTCGCGTTGATGTTCTGATCGGCGGCAAAGCACCGCGCCGCCTGCAGCAGGTAGGACTCGGCGAGCCCGTACTGTCCATGCGCGAGCGGTCGCTCCGCCAGTCGCCGCAGGCCGCGCCCCTGATTGACCAGATCGCCGGTGGCGTGGGCCAGGCTCAGCGCCTCCTCCAGGATTGTTTGCGCCGCGTCGAAGGCGTCGATCTCGTTGAGCATCTCGGCCAGCTCCATGCGGGCCGTCTGCGTCCACCAGGTGTCGTTGAGCGCGGTGAATGTGGCGAGCGCCTCGCGGGCCACCTCGATGGCCTGTGTTCGGCGCCCCATCGCGCGCAAACACGGGGCCCGCCCGAGGGCCGCGCAGGCGGCAGACCGGCGGTCGCCCGCGCGGGTGAGCAGCTCGAAAGCTTGGCGGAAGATGGGCTCGGCGGGGGCGCGCCCGACGCTGTTTCGGACCACGATAGCGCGCATGCGCAGGGCTTCGCCCCACTCGGCCAGGTGATCATGGGTGTGCGCGGCGGACTCGACCGCGGTGATGCGATCGAGCAGATCGGTGACGGGGTCGATGGGAAACCGGGCCGCGACTCGGCGCAGCTCGATGCGCAGACGCCGCGGGTCCTGCGGGCTGGCGCCGATTGAGTCGAGCAGCGCTTCGATGCGCGCGAGGCCCGTGAGGAAGTCGTGGCGCAGCGAGCTGCCGATGTTGCCGTCGTACTCGCACAGGGCCGCCGTCGCGGCGCGATCCGCGTCGCCGGCCTTAATCCAATGCTCGGCGACCGCCCGCCAATCGCTGGGCAGCACGACGCGCGCGGTCAGGGCGCCGGCGCAGACGGTGTGCAACTCGGGCGTGCCGAAGCGGCGACCGATGGCGTCTCGGATCAGCCCGTGGGCGAAGGCCCACCCCTGTCGAAGGCGACGCGCGAGGCCCGCCCGACACAGCGCGTGGAAGCGATCGGTGTCTACGGCGACGCCCGCCAGCGCGGCGGCCTCACCCAGCAGCACGTCATCCACCCGCTCGCCCAGCAGCGCCGCCAGGCCCAGATCGGGCGCTATGGTCTCGCCGACTGACGCCGCGATTCGCGCCAGCCAGAGGGCGTCGAGGCTGGCCGCGACCTCGACGTCAGCGCGCGGGCGCAGGCCGCTGGGTGTCGACTCCAGCAGACCCCGCGCCACCCAGTCGGCGACGACATGCACCGCGAAGAGCGGGCGCCCATGGGTGCGCTCGGTGAGGGCGGCGGCGACGTCGGGGGCGAGCGGCAGCAGGCCATCGATGAGCGCGCGATGATCGGCGCTCTCCAGCGGCGCGAGGGGCAGCCGCCGAACGCGGCGGTCGCCTTGCAAGGCCGTCAGGCGTCGCAGGCGATGCTCGGCGATGGCGTCGTCGCGCACGGTGAGCACCACCACGATCGGCAGGTCGAGCTCGAGCGCGGCCTCGGCGAGCCACCAGGGCTCGTCGTCCCATTGCGCGTCGTCGAGCCACAGGTAGGGCATGCGCGGGGCCGCCCATTGGCACAGCCAGCTGATGACGACGCGGGCGACGCGGGCCGAGTCGCGATCGGTCAGGCGCGAGCCGCCAAAGGCGAGGGTGTGCACGGCGGCATCGCTGGCGCCCGTTTGATCCGCGCCGCGCAGACGACGCACCCGGTCCAGGTCGCTGCCGGACCGCAGGATTGAGCGCAGCAGGCCGACTAGGCCGCGGGTGTCGGGTGTGGCGTCGGCGTAGCGGGCGGTCAGCAGCCGCGCGGCGCCCAGCTCGTCCGCGCGGGCGCCGATCCAGCCCGCCAGGTGGCTCTTCCCAGTGCCTTGCGCCCCCTCGACGACGACTACGCGCGCGCTCTCGCGGGCATGCGCGCCCAGCACGCGACGCCAGAGCACGTCGGCGGCTGCGTCGCGCCCCACCAGCGGCCGAGCGCGAGCGCCGAAGAGCCTCAGGCCCAGACCCACCGATGGCTGGGTGACCGATCGAGACCGCCAGGACGGCGGCGGTGGCGAGCGCGTCGTCAGCGCATCGAGCCGGGGATGAGAGGCC
>JBNMOZ010000615.1:0-3812 GCA_051276005.1 Bradymonadia bacterium
ACCTGCTGAGTGGCCGCGCTCGGCCAACGCAATAGGAGGATCCGATGGGGGCGACAAGGGCGCAACGCGTCCGATTGGGCATCTTCGTGGGCGTGGGCCTCGCGGCGATGGCGGCCGGCTTGATCATCCTCGCCGGCATGTCGCTGGGCGAGCAGCGCGACGCGTATACGATTCGCTACGACGACGGCGCCGTCTCGTTGAGCGGGCTCGAGGTGGGCTCGCCGGTCAAATACAGCGGCATTCGGGTGGGCCGGGTCGACGTGATTCGCATCGATCCCAAAGACGTCGGCGTCGTCGTCGTCGAGATCTCGCTCAACGAGAACACGCCGGTCGCGACCGACTCCAAGGCCAGCCTCGGCAGCATGGGCATCACCGGGCTCAAGTATATTGAGCTGACGCGCGGCTCCAAAGACGCGGTCATTCGGTCCCCAGGCGACACGATCCCGCCGGGCATGTCGGCGCTGGATGGGCTGGCCAATCAGGCGGGCGAGATCGCCGAGAAGGTCAACACGGCGCTCGACCGGGTCAACACCTTCGTGGGGCCCGATATGAAGCAGCGGGTCGCCTCGGTGCTCGACCGCACCGACAAGCTGCTGGAGACCACCGAGGCCACGATCGCCGAGAACCGCGAGAGCATGAAGACGTTTAGCACCAACCTGGCCGCCGCCAGCGCGCGCTTCGACGACATCTCGCTGCGCTTCGACCGCTTGCTGGCCGATTCGCAGCCACACGTCCAGCGCGCCGTGCGCGACGGGGCGCGCACGATGCGCAACGTGCGCGACACCAGCAGCGAGCTGGCGGGGTTCTTGACCCAATCGCGCAAAGCGCTGGGATCTGCCGACAAGCTGATGCAGGCGGGCAACACGACGCTGCTGCAGAGCCGTGAGAGCCTGGTTGATGGGCTGCGCGATCTGCGCGCCGCGGCCGAGAACTTCAAGGACTTCAGCCGGCGGATTCGCGAAGATCCGTCGCTGCTGATCATTCGGGAGGGAGACGAGTGATGCGCCGCGGACTGCTGATGCTGCTGGTCGGTGGGCTGGGCCTGTGCGCCTGTGGCCGACCGGCCGAGAAGGCCTACTACACGCTGCGCTACCCGGCGCCGGCCCGGACGGTCGCTCAAGCCCATGATGTCACGGTGCGCGTCAAGCAGTTGACGGTGCGCGAGTCGTACGATCGCCCCGAGCTCGCGATCCGTCGCGACCTGGTCGAGCTGAGCTATCGACGCGGTCGACGCTGGGCCGAGCGACCCAACCAAATGATCACCAGCCTGCTCACCGATCACATGCGCCTCAGCGGGGTCGTGACGCGGGTCACCACCCAGATCGGCACTGTGCCGCCCGACTTCACCCTGACCGGCGAGGTCGACGCCATCGAGCAGCTCGCGGCCGGTGAGTCCTACTCGGCGCGGCTGGCGATGACTTTGCGGCTGGTCGACTTCAAGACCGACCAAGTGGTTTGGGAGCATCGCTTCGACGAGCGGCGGCCGGTGGGCAACGGCTTGCCGCGCACGACGGTGCGCACCCATCGCGAAATCTTGGCCGACCAGTTTGATGAAGCAATTCAGGATCTTGATCGCTACCTGAAGGGTGACCCCGAGCCGCCCTCCGTGGTCGAAGCCATCGCGGTCAAGGTCGGCGATGGGGTGATCGGGCCCGAAATGCGCAAGGAGAACTACCTGCCGCAGCTCGCCAACGATCCCACCCCGATGCCGCTGGGCAAGGGCGCGATCTTCGTGCCGGCCTTCACCAACGGCACTCGCGAGCCGACCGTGCTCGTGCAGGGCGAAGACCGACGCGTTGAGGGCCGCATGGGCCGTCGAATCGTGCTTGAACCCGGAGAATATACGGTCGTCTTCGGGTCGGGCACCGGCGACCAGCAAATGCATCTGCGCGCCCATGTCGCTGAGGGCCAAACGACCATTATGCCGCAAAGCCGCTTCGCGGGGCTGATGGTCAACGTCGTTGACGGGCAGTTCGTGCCGTTTCGAGGCGCCTACGAGCTGATCCGAATGAGCACCCGCGAAGACTACGGTTTGGGCTTTGGCGCCGACCAGCTTCAGGGCGAGCAGCTGCGCGTGTGGGTGCTGCACCCCGGCCTCTATAAGATCATTCGCTCTGGCGGCACCTATCGCGATCGCACCGACTTCGCGACCGTTCGGGTGCGGGCAGGCCAAATGACGCGCATGAACCTCGTCATCAACCCCGCGACCGGTCAGTTTTTGGGGGCCGGCGAGGTCGACCCCTCGCTGCTCGAAGCGCAGGTCAAGAGCGACTGGACCCTGCGCGGCGTGGTGGGCGGGTCGGCCGACTTCAATCGGAGCAACCAGGTGGGCCAGATAGAAGGGTGGAACCTGGGCTTGGCGATCTTCTTCGACGCCACCGCCGCCTGGCAGCACGAGAAGCACCAATGGGTCACGCGGCTCGAGCTGCAGGAAGAGCAGAACCGGCCCGTGGGCCAGACGTTCATCAACGAGGCCGATCGGCTCTTCTTCCATACGATCTACACCTACAATCTGCTGCCCTGGTTTGGGCCATACGCGCGCGTGGGGGTGACGACGAGCCTCTTCGACCGGCACCAGTACTTTGACGATCCCACGACCCTCGACCGGCTCGACCGCGCGGGCAACCTCGAAGAGACGATCAACGTGACCGATCGCGTGGGCGTGGCCAGCGCGTTCGCACCCACGGTCATTCGCGAAGGCGCGGGCGGCAACTTCCGGCTCTTTCGGCGGCGCAATCTCGAGCTCGACCTGCGCTTGGGCCTCGGGGCGCTGCAGACGATCGCCAACGGCCTGTATGTGTATGAGGACCCCGAGGCGGGCAACGATCGGCTCACCCCGGTCGACTCGGTCTTCTTGGAAGGCGGCGAGGGCACGGTGGTGGGCATCGCCCGGCTGACGCGCTACCTCACGATCGCGACGGAGTTCGAAGGCTTCTTGCCCTTTGGCGAGGGCAGAGGCCTGTTCTCTTGGCGCAACCAGGCAAGCCTCCGGCTCGCGCAATTCGCCTCGATCGTCTACCGATTCAATGCGATTCGCGACCCAAACACCGACGTCGGCGATGAGATTCGTACCGAGAACACGCTGCAACTGCGCTTCAGCTACACGCTGTTCTAGGCGCCAGTCGAGCCGCTGCCTTAATAAAGTCCGATGTATTCTAGCGTCGGCCGCGAGCGATCAGGTATCCCGTCCGCATGCAGCAATCCAACCCCACGCCGCGCAAGATCGTGATCCCCAGCGCGGGTTCGTACGATCGCCTGGCCGTTGAGCCGTTTGAGCCGACGCCGCCTGGGCCCGGCGAGGTGCAGATCGCGGTCGAGGCGGCGGGCATCAACTACGCCGACACGATCGTGCGGCGCGGGCTGTACAAGTCGGCGAAGGAGTACGTGGGCTGGCCCATCACCCCGGGCTTCGAGGTCGCCGGACGCGTCGCGGCGCTGGGCGCGGGCGTGGCGGGCTTTGAGATTGGCGAGCCCGTCGCCGCGGTCACGCGGTTTGGCGGCTACACGACCCACCTCAACGCCGACGCAGGCCTCGTGTTTCGCTACCCCGACACGCTGAGCCCCGCGCAGGCTGCTTCACTGCCGGCCGTGATGATGACTGCCTGGTATGCGCTGCTCGAGCTCGCGCATCCGCGGCCCGGTCATACGCTGCTGGTGCATTCGGCCGCCGGTGGGGTGGGGGGCTCGCTCGTACAGCTCGCCAAGATCATGGGCTGCCGCGTGGTGGGCGTGGTCGGTCGCACCCATAAGGTGCAGGTGGCCCGCGACTTTGGCGCCGATGAGGTGATCGACAAGTCGACCGAGGATCTGTG
>JBNMOZ010000616.1:0-3808 GCA_051276005.1 Bradymonadia bacterium
AAATCGATTGAGGCCGGGTCGGCAACGCCAGGCTCGCCCCCGCGCGTCTGTGGGCCTGAGGGCGATAGCAATGTCGGTGAGCGCGCCGCATCTCATACTGACGTATTGACCGGACACAGAGCCGGACCTGCGCACCCACTGAATCGAGCACCAGACCCGACTACTTGCGAAACTTCGCGTCGGTCACAACCGCCCGAGTCAGCGCATGGATCAACGGATCCGCCAGGCTGTTGTAGGCGTACTTCCCATCGTTCACGACCTTGTTCGGGTTGGCGTAGATCGCCGCCGTGATGAACACGGAGCGCTTCGTCCGCCGGTCGACCACATATGCATTCTCGACCCGGAAGCCATAGGCTTTGCCCGCCTTGTTGTACACATGCCAGCGCGACTTGGGGTGCACCTTGAGCAGCCCTGGCAGCACTGGTTTGAACCGGAACGGGTTGTACTTCTTGCCCGGCGTGACCGGGTTCTTTGAATCTTCCGGCCACTGCAGCATGGCCTTCTTGAGGAACCGGCGATGGGGTTTGAGCAGGGTAAAACCAGGCAACCCCAGCTCGATGTCGGGGCGCACGATCATGATCAGCATGTTCTGCAGATCGACCAGGCTCTGCCGGTTCTTGCGCACGAATGACATGGGCTCGTCGGCCTTGGTGCGCGTGCCCGGGATGATGTGGGCGTCGCCAATGTCGAGGCCCTTGAGGCCTTCGAGTTTGAGATCGAGCGGGCTGTGGCGCTCAGGGATCACGTGTCGCTTGCGCCCCTTGAGCTCAATCTTCGGCGTCATGCGGTTCTGTTCGGGGGGCAGTCGCCGGCTCAATCGATGGATGAACTTTGTGTCCTTAAGCCCTGCTGCCCACATGGACTCGTTGAGGAACTGATGGCCGGCGAACTCGTACAGCCGGTTGAACGCCTTGTTGCTGCTGATGAGCGACATCTTGCGGATGATATGCCCCAGCGTCTGCTTGCCGCCTTCGATATTGGTGGTGTCTGCGCTCTCTTTACGCTCGCCAGGCAACACCGGGTGAAAGACCAGCGGCGTGTGCAGACCGGCGCCTACCATAGGGGCGATGCGCATCATTGAGGCGACGGCCGCGCAGGTCTTCAAAGCGCTGGCGGGATAGAAATACTCGGCATCGACGCGGAAGCCGTGGCGTTCGAGGGTTGGGCGGCCACCGGGCTTGCCGTCGGCGCCCTCCTCGTCGACGAACGACACCAGAAACTGGATCCGGTGCTCTTGGGCCTGCGCGTCATCGAGCGCGGCCCGAAAGCGCTTGGGCGTCTTCTTCATCAGGTCGACGAGGTAGGCGTCATCGTACGGATGCTTGGCCACAGCCGAGGTGGCCATGAGCATCGCGAGGGCACACAAGACGAGGCGCACAAGGCTCCTTCGGTCAGACGTCGAGGACGCGCAGGACGGCGTCGAGGGTCGCGTCGACGCGGATCGGTGGGTTGGCGAAGGCCGGCCTGATGCCGTCGAGCGCGTCGGTATGGTAGCCGACGGTCACATCGGGATCCTTGAGCAGGTTGCCGGTGAGGATGCCGCAGACGTCGGCGTCGGGCGCGATGATGCCCGCGGCGACAAGCTGTCGGGCGCCCGCGACGGTGGCGCAGCTCGCGGGTTCGGCGCCGATGCCGGCGCGATCGACCACGGCTTTGGCGTCGAGGATCTCCTGATCCGTCACCTCAACGACCACCCCGTCGGAGTCGGTCAATCCGCGCCAGGCCTTGTCGCCGCTGACCGGATCACCAATCTGGATCGCCGTCGCCAGCGTCTTCGCTTTGACCCGCGATATGGGGGCCTTGTCGCGCCACGCCGTGTACAGCGGGTTGGCGCCAGCGGCCTGTACGATGGCGATGCGCGGCAGCCGATCGATGAGGCCCACCGCTTTGAGTTCGGCGAGCCCTTTGGCCAGCGCGCTGCTGTTGCCCAAGTTGCCGCCAGGCAGCACGATCCAGTCGGGGACGCGCCAACCTCGATCGTGCAACAGCTCGATGCCAATGGCCTTTTGCCCCTCGATGCGAAACGGGTTCACCGAGTTGAGCAGGTACAGCCCGGTCGACTGGTCGCTGCGCGCGCAGACCTGCTGCACCAGGCCCATGGCGTCGTCGAAGTCGCCATCGATCTGGATCGTCTGGGCGCCATAGGCCATGGCTTGGCTGAGCTTGCCGTAGGCGATCTTGCCGTTGGGGATGAACACGATGGCCTGCATGCCCGCCGCCGCCGCGTAGGCCGCCATGCTCGCGCTGGTGTTGCCGGTGCTGGCGCAGGCGACCCGCGAGACGCCCAGCGCCCGCGCCATGCTGACGCCGGCGGTCATGCCGCGATCTTTGAACGATCCGCTGGGGTTTTGGCCCTCGTGCTTGAGCGCGATGCGGCAGCCGACGTACTCGGCGACCCGATCGCTGTCGTACAGGCCGGTGTTGCCCTCTTGCCAGGTCACGATATGCGCCGGATCGATGGGCAGGATCAGCTCGCGATACCGCCAGACGCCGGAGCGATCGTGGGGATGCTTCGAGGCGAGGCGCGCGTCGAGATCCGCGGCGCTGACGGCGAGGGGATGAAACACCACATCCAACGTGCCGCCACACTCGCAGCGATAGCGGATCGTCATCGCGTCGTATTCGGCGCTGCAGAGCACACAGCGCAGCGTGGCGTTCATACCGGTCCGATCTGTCATACGATCCGGACTCCGGGCGCCTCGAGCGACGAGACGTGCACGCGGGCGGCGAGGCCAGCGTTGGCGAAGGCGGCGCGCATGCCCTCCCCCACCATGGCCGCGGCGCTGTCGACGCCACAGTGTACGACAGCGAACACGCTGGGGCCCGCCCCGCTGATGCCCACGCCGAGCGCGCCATATTCACGCGCCGCGTCCAGCGCTTCGACGCCACCAGGGATCAGCGGCAACCGGGCAGGCGTCGCGATGACGTCGTTGAGCGAGCGACCGAAGAGCGCGGCGTCGTCGGCGTGGCACGCAGCGACCAGCGCGCCGAGATCGGCCGCGTTCTGCACCACATCAGCCATCGCGAGGACGGGCGGCAGCGCGGCGCGCGCGGCCTTGGTGGCGAGCTCGAATGCGGGCGTGACGACGATGATCTGCAGGCCAGACGGCACGGGCAGACGCACCAGGTCCAAGGGATCGACGCGTCGAACCAGCACCAGCCCACCAAAGAGTGACGGCGCGAGGTTGTCGGCATGGCGACCGCTGACCGCAGCCTCGGCAGCGAGGCAAGCCGGCACCAGCTCTGCGCGAGAGAGCGGCGATCCGATCAGCGCGTTGACCGCCCAGGCCGCCGCGACCGCGCTGGCGGCCGAGCTGCCCAGGCCGCTCCCGATCGGCAGCCCTTTGAACACCGTCAAGGCGATGCCCTCGACGCGGTGACCTGCCAGTTGAAGCGTCTTCTTTGCCGCGATGCCGGCGGTGTTGGCGTCGATGTCGCGCGGCAGCCGACCGTCGTCGCCCTCGATCGCGATGATCTGGAGCGGGCCGGCGGCGCGCTCAGCGACGACCCGGTCGCCCAGCCCCTCGAGGGCCAGCCCCAACACGTCGAAGCCCGGCCCGAGGTTGGCGACGGTGGCGGGCGCGAAGGCCTCGACGCGATCCATCCTCAGTCCTCTGCGACGTGCTTCTTCGCAATGATCACATGGTTGAAGCCGCGCATGAACGTGTTCTGTTCCAGCGCATCCTTGTGCCGGCTGTTCATGCGCAACGACTTGTTATGCCGCACGATCGCGATGTGATCGACGATGCGGAAGTACTGCATCATCAACGCCATGCAGCGCATGCCGATGGGCACGAAGCCCGTGCGG
>JBNMOZ010000617.1:0-3804 GCA_051276005.1 Bradymonadia bacterium
GATCGCGCAGCCGCGCAGGCCATCGTGCAGCGGGTCCGAGAGGGTGGGTCGGCTTGGGTGCAGGGCCAGGACGCGCTGAAGATGCTGAGCGCCTACGGCGTGCCCGTGATCGAGAGCGCGACGATACCGGGCCCCGACGAGGCCATCGCCTTTGCTGAACGCGTCGGCTATCCGGTGGTGCTCAAGCTCGACGACCCGGGCATCGTGCATAAGACCGACGTGGGCGGGGTGAAGGTCAACCTGCGCTCAGCCGGCGAGATCAAGGGCGCCTTCTGGGACCTGAAGGCCGCGGGAGCGAAGCGCTACCTGGTGCAGCGCATGCTGGTCGGGGGCGAAGAGACCATCATCGGCGCGACGGCCGATCCCACGGTGGGTCACCTGCTCATGTTCGGTTTGGGCGGGGCGTTCGTCGAGCTCATGAAGGACGTCGCGTTCGCGGTCCACCCTCTGACCGACGCCGACGCCGAAGAGATGATCCGCGCGGTGAAGGGCTGGCCGCTGCTGGCGGGATATCGTGGCTCGGCGCCGGTCGACACGGCGCTGCTGGTCGAGGTCTTGCTGCGGATCAGTCAGCTGATCGCTGACTTCCCCGAGATCGCGGAGATGGACTTGAACCCGTTTATCGCGACGCCTGAGGGCGGGGCCGCGGTCGACGCGCGGGTGCGGTTGGCGCCGGCCTGACCAGACGAAGCGCCGCTTCGAGCCGCGTCGCCTCAGCGCTCGGGGCAGGCGTCCACGACCGACTGGCCAGCAAAATCTCCGTCGTCCACTGGCGTCGTGCCGAAGGAGCCCTCCAGCGGCAACATGGCAGGTTGGACAATACTGCCGGAGACTGTGCCGCAGAGTGTCTCTGTCAGGGTGCCCTGAAGTGTCATGTCGGCCTCGATGGGGGCGCCCGGGATGATTGGATCCGCTGCGCCGTCCATGAGGATGCGCCCGAAATCCAACTTGAATCGGCCATCCAAGTTCAAGTCGCTGACGGCGACGAAGGCTTCGCCGACCTCAGTTCGATCTTCATCGGCTGTCAGCGCAGTGAGCGTGACCCGCAGGCGACGGCGCTCGGCGTCGACGTTGACGATGGCCGAGAACAGTAAAGGCTTGCTGGCGTCGACGCTCGCTGCGATGGCCAACATCGATGTGGCGGCGGGTTGAGGCAACGGGGGTGGGCCAGGTTCGGCGTCCATCTCCGATTGGTTGGCGTCACCAGCGCCCATATCGCCCACCGATGAATCATCGCCCGCGTCAATTCGGGGAATGCAGACCTGGTCGATGCAGCGCAGGTTGGGCGCACAGTCGCCAGTGCTCGCGCAGGACTCGCCCAAGATCGACTCACCATCTGAGTCTTGAACACAGCCGCCCAAGCTGATGGCACTCATGAGAACTGCAAGTCGCAACATGCCCTGCCTCCTATACAAAACGCTCCACGATACGTCGCAGCGCGGCTTCGAGGCGGGCCACGTCGTCGAGCGTATTGTAGACCCCGATGGAGCAGCGGGCGGTGCCGCCGATGCCGAATCGGGTCATGAGCGGCTGGGCGCAGTGATGCCCGGTGCGCACCGCGACGCCGTAGTTGTCGAGCAGCGCGCCCACGTCGCTGGGATGCAGACCGTCGACCAGGAAGCTGACTGCCGAGGCGCGGTGCTTCGGGCGTCCAACAATCTGTACGCCGTCGATGCCGTCGATCGCCGCGACGAGCGCCTCGGTGACCACGTGTTCATGCGCCTCGACGGCCTCCATACCTAAGTTGCCCAGCCATTCGACAGCCGCGCCCAGGCCAACGGCGCCGGCGATATTCGGGGTGCCCGCTTCGAAGCGCGCGGGGGCATCGGCGAAGGTCGTGCCCGCGAAGTCGACGGTCTTGATCATGTCGCCGCCGCCTTGATAGGGCGGCATGGCGTTGAGGTGTTCGAGCTTGCCCCAGAGCACGCCGGTGCCGGTCGGCGCGTAGAGCTTATGGCCCGAGAACACGAAGAAGTCGCAGTCGAGGGCGGTCAGATCGATGGGCGCGTGCTGCACCGATTGGGCGCCGTCGACCAGGATCGGGATGCCGCGAGCACGCGCCATCGCGCAGATGGCTTCGATGGGGTTGACCGTGCCGATGGCGTTGCTGACGTGCACGACGCCGATGAAGACGGTGCGATCGGTGATGCAGGCCTCAAACGTCGCCAGGTCAAGATCGCCGTCATCGGTGATTGGCGCCGCGACGACCTTGGCCCCCGCCGCCGCGGCGATGATCTGCCAGGGCACGATGTTGGCGTGGTGCTCCATCTCGGTGACGAGGATCTCGTCGCCCGGCTTGAGCATGGGCTGCACGAAGCTGTGCGCGACCAGGTTGACGGCCTCGGTGGCGCCGCGCACGAAGATGATCTCGTCTGCGCTGGGCGCGTTGAGGAAGGTCGCGACCTGTTTGCGCGCGTGCTCATACGCCGACGTGGCGCGGGCCGCGAGCTGGTACACGGCGCGGTGGATGTTCGCGTTATCATTCTGATAATGATTGCTCAGGGCGTCGATGACGACCTGCGGCTTCTGAGTAGTCGCTGCCGAGTCGAGGTAGACGAGCGGCTTGCCATTGACCTCTTGGCGCAGCAACGGAAACTGGGCGCGAACGGCCTCGACATCCAGCGTCTTGCTGCTCATCCGATGACTCCCACCACATGGGTCTGCAGCCACTCGCGTCCGAAGGCGGTGAGCGCTTCGTTGGGCTGCGCCTCGAGCACGTCGGTCGCGAAGGCGGCGGTCAACAATTTGTGGGCTTGGTCTTCGGGGATGCCCCGCGACTCCAGATAGAAGATCGCGTCGGCGTCGAGCCGCCCGACGGTGGCGCCGTGGCTGGCGATCACGTCGTTGTTATAGATCTCAAGCTGCGGGCGCGTGTCGACGTGCGCCGTGTCGCTGAGCAGCAGGTTCGGGTTCTGCTGCTCTGCCGTGCTGTTGCGCACGCCCTTGGGCACGACCACGCGACCGGTGAAAACGCCCCGCGCCTTGTCGGCCAAGATGCCGCGGAAGCGCTGGTTGCTCGTGGCGTGATCGGCCAGATGCTCGACGTGGATGTGCTGGTCGAGGTGCTGCTCGCCATGCCCCGCGAACAGGCCGTGGATCTGGGCCTCAGAGCCACGCCCGCTGAGCGTCACGCGGATCTCGCGGCGGGCCAGGCGGGCGCCCAAGTTGAGGCTGGCGTGGCTGAATCGGGCGTCGCGGGCGACGTCGGCCTGCACGCGCCCAATATGAAACGCGGCGAGGTCTTCGGCCTGCAGGGTGGCGTGATCAATCTGGGCGTTGTCGCCCACGACCACCTCGGTGACCGCGTTGGTGAGGGTGCCCGCGTCGCCGGTGAAGTGCTCGATGACCGTCGCTTTGCTGTTCGCCTCGGCGATGATGATCAGGCGCGGCATGGCCAACGCGTCGGTCCCCGCCGTCATCCACTCAATGAGCACCGGCGCGTCGATCTGCACACCCTTGGGCAGGTGCAGCGCGAAGCCGTCCTGAACCAACGCGGTGTTCAGCGCGGCGAAGGGCTGGGCCTCGGTCTCGGCGAGCGTCGCGAGGTGCGGCGTGACGAGGGCGCGCTGGGCATCGGTCAGGCTCGACAGCGGCGCCAAGAAGGCACCCTCGCCCAGATCGAGCGTGCTCAGGGCCGGGTCACTCACCGGCAGGCCGTTAATCGCTTGCGCGACGCGTGCGCCGTCGATCGTGAGCGACTTTGCGGTCGCGGTGTTTAACCGGGCGCCGGGCACGAACCGCTGCTTGGTCAGCGCGCGGATCGGGGTGTACTTCCAGTCCTCGGTCTTGCGTGTGGGCAGGCCC
>JBNMOZ010000618.1:0-3797 GCA_051276005.1 Bradymonadia bacterium
CAACCCCACCCGCTCGACGAGGCGCCGAGTGCCGCCCCATGCGGTCGAGACGTTGAATCGAATATGGCGAAAGCCGATCAGCGCGTCGCGATGGGCCACGATGAGGTCGGCGGCCAGCATCACCTCTGCGCCCCCACCGAGCGCGAACTGGTCAACCGCCGCGATGACGGGCACCGGCAGGGCCTTGAGGCGGTTGAGCACCGTCTGCATGCGGGCCGCCATGGCCGCGCCTGCGGTGCTGGTGCGCAGCGCGGCGAGGGCTTTGAGATCGCCCCCCGAGATGAAGCGTCCGCCGCCCCCAGCGAGCACGACCGCGCGCGGCCCGTCGGGCGCCTCGATGGCGGTGCTCAGCTCTTCAACCGCCCGCGCCATGCCGTCCATCGCGCGGGGAGAGAGCGCGTTGAGGGCCCGTGGCCGGTCGACGATCAGGCGGGCGAACTGCTCGACATATTCGACACGAACCGGTGTCATTCGACGTCCTTGCGGCTCTTGCGCGCCAACCGCGCGCGGGCAATATCGACCATCTCACGCACATCGTCGGCGTCATGCACGCTGAGAATGTCGAGGAAGTCGCTCACGCGCGCGCCGCCCACCACCGACAAGGCGTTGACGACGGCGCGAAGCATCTCTCGGTCGCGTAGATTCGCTAATGATATTAGGGCCTTGGCGGCATCGTCGTCGCCAATCTCCGAGAGCGCGCCGATGACGCGCAGCAGCACGATGCGCTCCTTCTCGGTCTTGCTCAGCTCGACCAGCGCGGGCACCGCCAGGGTGGCGCGCAGAGCCCCAAGCCGATCGACGGCGGCGAGCCGGATGCGGGCGTCTGGGCTCTTGAGCCGCGTGACCAAGTGGGTGGGCGTGAGGGTCATCAGCAGCGCCCGGGCCTTGATGTCGGCGGCTGGCTGAGCGACGGCCGACTCGATCTGCGCGCGCAGCGCCGTCGCGAGGGCCGCAGCGTCGCCGTCAAATGGGGCGCCCGCGTGGCCTTCGACGAACGCGTAGTCGTCAACCGCGCTGCCCGGCGGCCGCAACTTGACCTTGATCGCCCACCGCACCTCGGCCTGACCGGGCCCAACCGCGTCGAGCAGACCTTCGCCGGTCGTGAGCCCATAAACGACGCGCGCGTCGAGGCGGACCGCGACGGCATCAGCGGACGCGGTAAAGGTGAAGCCCTGCGCGGTCAGAGCGGCCTTCCAGGGCGCCTCGAGCGCCGCAAGGGGCAGGGTGACGGGGCGATGCGCAGGCGGCGTCTCGTCGATGACCCTGAGCCGCGAGACCACGAGCGCGGGCGGCGGCGCTTGGGTGCTCGGCGCAGCCGCGGCGGTCTCTTTATCCTTCGAACACGCGCCCAAGCAGACCAGCCCAAGGAGCCCGATGAGGCGCGCGAGGGCGCGTCTGCTTTGCTGCGTCATGCCAAGGCCTCCATCACCGCCTGCGCCTCCTGAGGATACCCGTGCATACGGTAGATGCGCTCGGCTTCGAGAAGATCGATGCGCGCGCGGGCCGGATCGAGCGCTTGAACGAATCGCGCGCGGGCGGCCATGGCCTGGGCATACGCCAAGGGCGAGGCCAGCCGCACGACCTGCGCGTCCATGCGATCCAACGCGGCCTTCGCGGCGCTGCGATCGCCCGTGAAGCCCAGCAACGTGATCAGCTTGTCGAGGACCTGCATCGCCAACTCAGGCATGGGGCCTTCGAGGGACGGCTCGGCCATCTTCAGCGCGTCGATGCACCCCGCCAAGTCGCCGGTCTCGGCGCAGCGCTCAGCGCGGATCAGCGCGGCCTGCAGGCGGTCGGTGCCGCTGGTCCAGGCGTCAAGCGGAGCCGCTTCGTCGCGCATGGCGATGCGGGTGGCGAGGCTGGCTTTGGGCGCCAGATGATCGGCGTCGGCGTCAGAGAGTCGGGCGTGTCGCAACGCCGCGTCGGCGGCCGCGCCCTGGGCCTGATCGATTCGAAATGATGGCGCGGTGTCGGCGGCGGCCCAAACCGACAGGACGCGCTGGCGCTCTGGATGCGTCGCCTGGCCGGTCAGCGCCGCGCCATAGCCCGCCCGCAAAAGACGCGACAGATCGTCATAGTCGGGGGCGTGGGTGCCCAGCGCCTCAGCGAACGCGAGCTCGGTGACCCGCCCCTGGGCGCGCCAGGCGGCCAGCGCTTCGGGGGTGGTCTCGCCCGCCGGCAGCCCGTCGTCCAACACCAGCGCGCTGCGCTGCATCGACCGCATCAGGCCAGGCGCATGGGTCTGCAAGGCGGTCAAGGTCGCGAGGTCTTCGACCACCACCGCGATCCACGTGGCCATGCGTCGCAGCTGACCGCGCTGGCCGTCCAGGGTGCGCAGGGTCTCTGGGCTGGCCTGCGACAGGCCGTCCATCACGTACAGCGTCGTGTTGAAGTGGTTGCCGCTGTGGGCGGCCAGCGCGGGCGCGATGGGGTTGCTCAGCGTCACCGGCGCCGCGGCGACCTCGACATGGGCCATGCCGCAGGCGTCAAGCAGCGCCGCCCGCGCCTCCCGCCCGGCACAGAGCACCAGCGCCAGCCGCGGCTCAGCGCCCGCGCGGGTCAGCCAGCGCGTGTATTGCTGCAGATGCCAGGTCCGGGCGCGCAATACGCCGTCCCGCACGGGCTGCGGCCAAATCGAAGTCAACATCGCTTCCGGCATGAACGCTCCCCTACCTCGATCTCTCGCTTGCGCTGTGGTACCAGAAGGACAGTGCGGTTGAAAGTCAGCCTCGATCGTCCCGGTCCCCTCGACATGCAAAAGGAGGGCGTCATGCGGCACGCGCTCATCGTCCTGATCGCCCTGTTTGCTGGCCCCGCGCTGGCGCAGTCACCCACCCCGCGCACCGGTCCGTATCTGGGCGTGCAGCCGGGTGCGAAAGACGTCGCGCCGGGCAAGGTCCGCGTCACGAGCAAGGGCGGCATGCGCGTCCTGAGCTGGGTGGGCTTTCAGATGGTCGGCGCCGGCGGCCGCGTCTTCATCCAGACCAACGAGGCGCCCGTCTACGAGATCGTGCCCAGCGGTCCCGACCAGGTCATCATCGACCTGCCGTCGACCAAGCTGCACCGCAGCAACGACGGCCGCCCGCTGCAGACCGCGTACTTCCCGACGGCCGTGACCCGCATCAACGCCGACCGCAAAGGGCGCGACAAGGTGCGCGTGACGATCGATCTGCGCGAGCAGGTGGGCTTCGACCTTCGCCAGGAAGGCAACTACCTGTTCCTCGACTTCCGCGCCCCCACCCAGCCGATCGTCCTACCGCCGGCGCCGTAGGTCGAGTGGCAGCATGCTGCGGCTCGCCGTCGCTCGCGTTTGTGGCAAAATGCTGCGCGCGCTGCCGCTCGTATTCGCTCGCGCGCCTGCTCAAACTCAGATGACTGTCGGTGCCGCCACGCGGTCGGCGCTCTCTTGGTTTGATCAGCGGGACGGCGCGCTGAATTGGATCGCCGAGGTGCCATGAAGAACCCGCTAATCGACGCCCTGCAAACCGATGACCGCGTGCTGTGCTGGACCGCGGCTGCAGGCGAGCATCTGCATTGGGCGACGCATCCCAATGAGCGACGCCGCGTTGAAGCCCGCTGGATGAAGCGCGGCGGCTATGTGCGGTGTCGCTGGCATCGCGAGGGCACGGACGTCACGTGGGAGAGTCAGCACGACCTGGCATGGCTGGGCTTGGCGCTCGAGCACGTCCACGCGCCCGTATTTCGGCGCCGGGGCACGATCCGCGTTGAGTGAGCGGCCCCAGCGGCGTCGCCTGGCGTTGATCGCCGCTGTCCGTGATCGCTGTGACGCGCATCCA
>JBNMOZ010000619.1:0-3790 GCA_051276005.1 Bradymonadia bacterium
TGCCCGGCGTTGACCGGAGCCTTGGCGGCCGTCGAGCGGGGCGACGTTGACGCCGCCGCGCGCCACCTCGCGACGCTCAATGAAGATCAGCGCCTGCTGGCCACCTTCCTCGTCGAGATCGCGGCTGCGAAGGCGAACGCTGCGCCCGCAGCGCTCGCCGGCTTGTGTGCAGACCTGCATGCGTTGGCTGAGAACACGATCGACCTCAACGACGTGCCTGGCCGGCTGCTCGCCGCCTGGGCCCAGACCGTCGCGCCTGCCCTTGCGCCAGCCGTCGTCGCCCGCCGAGATGCCTTTGGGTACAGCCAGACATTGCTGTGTCAGTGCATCGAGCACCTGTGCGCGCAAGACGCGGCCGCGTCAGCCGTCGGGTATGCCGCCCTGCTTAACCCCTACCACCGCAGCGACGTGGCCCAAGCGTGGTCGCGGGTGGGGCTGGCTCTGTCGGTCGATCACGCCGATCGCGCCGACGCCTTGATGCGGGCCGCGCAGGTCGGCAGCATGCGCCCGATGATTCAGGACGGCGGCGAGGAGGCGTCCGCGCATGGCGTCGCGATGCAGGCCTTCGCCCGCGGGGGGATCGCGCCCGACGCGCCGGCGGTCGGGCACACCCTCAAAGGGCTTCTCAAGTTGGGGCGGCATCGGGCGCGCAAAGACGTCCGCTCGCACGGCGTCGCCACCGCCAGCATCGCGGCGAGCGAGCGCGCACTGCAGTCGACCGACGCCGCGTGGCTGGCCATCGCGGAGCAGCTCGCGGCCCTCGTCTGGGATGAGGGCCCGATGCAGACCGACGCGCTCAGAGGGGTGCAGGAGGCGCGGGCCGCGATCGACCCCAGCAGCAGAGCTGCCGCGCCCGTCGGCGCACCCGAGGCTCCCGATGACCGACTTGAGAGCCTCGCGCGTCGCTGCGCGGCCGGCGAAGACGTTGACGCGCAAACCGAGGCGGCCTTGGGCGCATGGGACCGCTACGCAAACGCGCACGTGCGTCGGTTCATCAAGGGCTGCCGGCTCGGGCTCGACGACGCTCGCCTCGAGGCCCTGCTCGACGCCACCAAGCCCGACAACCGCCCAGAGGCGCTGATCAAAGGCGCCGCATACGCCCTCGAAGCCAGCGACGCGCGGCGCGCAGCCTGGCTCAACCGCGGCTACCCCGAGGGCGACCCGTACAGCATCTTCTCGGCCGACCTTCTGCATCTGCTCACGCCCGACCGCATACTCGCGGGGGAGCTCTTCTACGCCGGCTCAGGCCAGACCAAGGGCCTGGCGCAGTTGATCGGCCTGTACATGCAGCGCGGCGCCCCCGACGACGCGGCCCGCGTCATCGCGCGCATCGGCCAACCCGCGATCGACGGCGCCTGGGTGCCGGCGTATCGCCGCGGCAACCGCGCGGGCGCTCCACTACCGGCCGCTAACATGGTCCCGAGCATCCGCGTCGAGCCCACCCCCGTCACGGCCGATACGCTCAAGGCCGCGCTGTCGCAGACCAAGGCCGGCTCAGATCTGCTCGCGCTCGCGCTGGGCGCCGAAGACGCCGCGACCCTCGCGAAGGTCGTCAAGGCGAGCCGGCTTAAGAAGTGGGCGAAGAAGGCGGCCGGGCCCTGGATCGCGCGCATTCGACTGCACGCTGGCGACCTCGACGATGCAATCGCCGTCTTCGAGGGCTGGGCCACCGGCCGCTACAACGAGCACCAGGCCGTCTCGCTGCTACACACCCTCGCCGATCATCTGCGCGAGACGGGCACCGCGACGCCCGATCGAGTTCGGCGACTGGTGGCGCTCATCGCCCCGATTCATCCGCAATGGCCAGTGTATGCCCTCGCGGCCCTGGCGCGCGCAGCGATGCACGTTGAGCCCGGTGAACGCGACGCCCTGACGGCGCTGATCCGGTCGACGATACGCAGCCGCTACCGGCGGGCCGGCGATTGGGTCTTCGGTCTGATGGGGTTGGCGCATGGCCGCATCGATGTGGGCGATATCGACGCGGGCCGCGCGCTGCTGGCGGAGGCGGTGACGTGCGCGTCTCGAGAGACGATGTACTTCAAGGGGACCGCCCTGCTGGTCACCCTGGCCCAGGTCGCGCCCGCGCTGCCACCCGCCGAGCTCAAGACGCACTGCGTCGCCGCGCTGCAGGCGTGCACCCGCCATGAGAAGCGGGCCTACGCGCAGCTGATGCAAGTCGAACGGGGCCTGCGCACCCTGTGGCCGCGGGGGGTCGACGTGACGATCGCGCTGTTTGCGCCCGCCGTGCTGCCGCAGGTGCTCGCCCGCGATCTGCGGCGCAGCCTCTGGGCCGACATCGCTTACGTGCCCGAGCCGCTGCGCGTGCTTGAGGCGCTCTGGCCCACCGAGGCCGTGCTGCCTGAGATCGCGATGGAGTGCGTCGACGCGTTGGTGAAGACGCTGGCCCTGACCGATCACCCCGCCCTGGCGGACGTGCAGACGGCGTTGGCCGCGGCTCGCGCTGCGTGATCCCCGTCCCGCTCGTCGCGCCGCGACAGCCCGTCGTATGTGCTCTCGGACGCGTCGATTTTCGACCGCAGCAACCGCTCGCCCAGTTCGCCCATCACGGCGCGCTTGTCGCCGAAGTAATCGTAGACGCTGGCGACGCCCACGCCGGCCCGATCCGCGATGGTGTTGGGGTCGGGATCGCGGTCCTGGGCGAGGATCTGGTGCGCTGCCTCGACGATGACCTCGAAGGTGTACTGGGCGCGGGATTGACTTGGCTGGCGCTTGGCCCAACGAGGCGCCGGTGACGGGCGCCTGGGCAGTGTGCCAGAACGTGCCAGGGTCCGAATTCGACCCCCGGCGGACGCCTTGAACAGGTGCGCAATCGCGGAGGCTCGAACCCGAGTGCATCATCGGTTGACCCGCGCCCTCGACACCCCTTCCCCCAGCTCAGCTCCCTGAGCAAGCCCGCCTCTGCCCACCATCGCAGCCGCGGTCCGCCCCCGCAGGGCCGCGGTTGACCGCGTCAGCGGCACCACCGACAGGCAAACGCCAGCCATGTGGACCGATGGGCAAGTGAACAAATGAAAGAAGCTGGGGGCGCGGCACGACCGAAAGCGGCGCCGGCCGGCGTGCGACTACTGCGCGAAGGGCGTGGTCTGGATCTCGAAGCGCGACGGGCCGAAGGGCGGCTCGCCGGTGGTCCGGTAGGCCGCGCGGTAGTGGTAGGTCACCCCGGCCCGCGACTCGAAGGTGCCTTCAGCGGTCTGCGCGGCCTCCTCGGCGGTCATCACCTCGAAGTGCACCGGCAAGGCGTCCTGGTTGCCCACAAAGTAGCTCGACATGGCCGTCAGGTCGGCGCTCTGTGACGCGTCGAAGAACAGCGCCTCAGCGCCGATGACCCGGCCCGCCGAGTTCGTGCGCCAGCGCAGCTCGGCGCGCTCGTTCTTCCAAGCGTTGGGCGTGCCGTCGACCGGCTTCATGCTGGGATCGATCGCCATCAGCTCGGTGAGCCAGCGCTCGGCCTGCCCGACGGCGCCGTACTTGCGCACCACGGCGAGCGTCGCCGGTCCAGTGGGCATGGCTTCGGGCTCCATGACCAGGGGCGGCAACATCGGCGGAGGCTTCGCGGCCGTCTGCGGCGCGGCCGTGATGGGCGCATCGACCGGACCGGTGTCGTCCTGGGGGCGCGACAGGATGAACCACGTCATCGCCCCCAGGGCGACGACGCCGACAACTGGCAGGGCTTTGTTCAAGAGCTGACCATCACTGGCACGTGAAGTCGGGGCCGCATGTGCCGCCGGGGCAGTCCGCGTCGCGGCCACACTCTGCCGCGCCGTAGCGC
>JBNMOZ010000620.1:0-3770 GCA_051276005.1 Bradymonadia bacterium
GAGGAAAGCTTCGGTGATTCTGGGATCAGTCGGAAGCGAAGAGGGGCCGATGGGGTCAGTCACGTGGGACTCCTGTGTTCAGGGTATTCCGGCGAGTATAGCACACGATGGGTGCGAGCGCGCGTGACAGCGTGTTTGGCGGGGGCAGGGCGGCGTCGAGAGGCTAGTCCGCGAGCGCGTCCTTCGTGGCGTCATATGCCTTACGGACCAGGCCTTTGAGCGTCGCGCCGCCGCTGTCGAGCAGGCTTTCGACCATCGGCCAGGCGTCCTTGGCCTTCGCGCCCATGCTGCGCAGCCCGTCAAGCGCTGCGAGCGTGACCGACTCGGTGTCATCACCCACGGCGGCGGCCAACACTTTGGCGGCTTCGCTCGCGTCGCCCAACAGGCTGGCGGTCTTGCCATAGGCGCGGGCAGCGGCGGCGCGGACCGTCGTGGACGCGTCCTTGAGCAGCGGTTGCAGGTCGGCCAGCAGCGCGGCGGCCCGTTCGGGATCGCTGAGGGTGGCGAGCGTCTCGGCCGCGGCGGCGCGCACGCTCTGCGAGGCATCTTTGAGGGCGGCCTGTACGTCGGGCAAGGCGGCCTTGGCGGCATCGCCGAGTGAACGCAGACCCTCAAGCGCGGCGGCGCGCACGCCGTGTGACTTGTCGAGCAGCTTGAGCGACAGGGTCTTCACCGCGTCGCCGCCGTCTTCCACCGCGCCATATGCCCGCGCAGCGGCCGCGCGCACGGTCTCATCGGCGTCGCCCAGGGCAGCCTTCACCGTCGCACCCGCGCCCTGGGCCTGGGCGCCCAATGCGCCGAGCGCGTCCATCGCGGCGGCGCGGATCGGGTGCGCTGGATCGCTCGCCGCGCGCACCAACTCGGGCAAAAGCTGCTTGAGGTCGCCGCCGGCCACGCGGCTGATCTGCAGGGCCAGCCAGCGCAGCTCGTCTTCGCTGCCGGGCGCGGCCTCTTTAAGCAAAGCGATGAGCGCCGGTGCCAGCTGGGTCTCGCGGCCGTGCATCCACCCCTGGAGGATCTCGAGGGCCTGGGCATGCATCGCCTCGCGCAGGAGCGGCTCGCCCAGAATAGTCATGAGCGGCTTGAGGCTGTCCTCATGCTCCGGATCGAGGCGCGTCAGGGCGTACCGGCTCCAAATGCTGACCTGCGTATCGGCCTCGCGCACATGCTTCGCCAGCGTGCCCACAGCGCGCTTCGCGACCGGTCCAATGCGACTCAACGCGCGCGCCGCTGCAGCTCGGGCGTCGCTGGATGCGTCGTCGAGCTGGGCGATCAACGCGTCGACCGCGGCCGGATCGCCGGTCCACCCGACCGCATCAGCGGCCGCGGCACGCACGGCGGCGGAGCTGTCTCTCAAGGCGGCGGTCAGCGTCTGTGACGCGCCCTGAAGGGTCACCTTCGTCTTGCCCAGCTGGGCCAGCGCGTTGAGGGCCGCCAGCTTGATCGGCAGGTTCGGATCTTGGGCGGCCTTGACCAGATCGTTCAGTGAATCCAACGCCTTGGCGCCGGACCTACCCAACCAGTCTATGCCGGCGATGCGCGCCGTCGAGTCTGGGCTCGCGAGCTGTACCTTGGCGTTCTGCAGGGGCGTCGTCGCCGGAGCAGCGGGCTTGGCGGGCTGTGAGGGCGTGCTGCAGCCTGAGGCGACACACCCCACTGCGAGCAGGCCGGTCAATGTGATGCGGTTCATTGGGCGTCTCCCGGCGGGTCATCCCCGAAAAGTTTCATTGGCCTCGACGAACTCAAACCCCGCCGCTTGGGCGAAGCCGCGATGGCTGGGCAGATCGCCCACCACGATGCACTGGCTGGAGTAGAGCCTGTGCTCTTGGGCGTCGGCGGGCATGATCGGTCCGCGCTCGATGTGGTCGACGTAGCGCGCCTTCTTCTGGGCGACCCGCGTGGCGCGCTGTTGGTCGACGACGCGGCGGAGCGTCGGGGGTCAGCGCCATATCTGCGGGTGGGTCATACGAAGTCGTCGTCGTCTTCGAGGTCGTCGCCGAAGTCGTCTTCGCGCAGAGCGCGCTGGCGCCAGGGCCGGGCATGTGGGGGTTCGGGTTTTACCGGTGGGTTGGCGTCGAGGTGCGTGCCCGGGCTTGCGCTCTGCGCGCTCGGGGGCCGCGGGTCGGGCAGATGGCGCGACGGGGGCTCACCGCGTTGGGCAGGCTCACCGCGGGGCTCAACGGGCAGCGATGAGCGCACGGGCAGCGGACGCGGCGGCAGATCGGGCTCGACGGGTCTGGGGATGGACCGCTTCGGCGTAGCATCCAGGGGACCCGGATCGCCCAATGGACCCCAGCCGGCGACGCTCCCGGCGACCAGCGTGTCCATCTCGGCGCCCGCGGGCAGGAAGATCTTCACCGACGGGCTGTCGGCGATGAGCTCGAGCGTCTGCAAGTACTTCATCGACAGCAGGTAGCTGTACGCGTGCGCCTTGCCCATCTCGGCGGCGGCCAAGCGAAAGATCGCCAGGTCGGCTTCGACGATCGTCGTCAAGGCCTCGGCAGTGCCCTCAGCCCGCAGACGCCGCGCGCTGCGCTCGCCCTCGGCCCGGGCCACGCGGGCCTCGCGATCGCGATCGGCGGTCATCTGCTGCAGCATCGCGCCGCTGGCTTCGTGGTTCGCCGCCCGCAGCTCCTGCAGCTCGACGCGGTTGACCCGCACGCCCCATTTGCGACTGGTGGCCTCGATCTCGGCGAGCAGGCCCTCGTTGATGCGGGCGCGGGCGCCCAGGGCATCGTTGAGCGTCGTCGCGCCGAGCAGGTTGCGCAGGGTGACGACGGCCAAATCGGTGATGCTGCGCGGCAGGTTGTCGACCTCGTACACCGCGCGCACCGGATCGACGATCTGCCAGAACACGCTGGCGTCGGCCATCATCTCGACGTTGTCGCGGGTGATGATCGTGCGCGGCTGGGTGTCGGTCTGCTGCTCGGCCAGCTCGACCAAGATCGGATCGCCGTTGTTGTAGGCCCGCACGCCCTTCGACCAGATGGGCATCTCGCGGGGGTTGTCGAGCAGCGGCAGGCAGAAACGCAGCCCGCTCTGTGCGACTCGATGAAAGCGCCCCAACCGCTCGAAGATGATCACGGTCGCTTGTGGGACTTTGTAGAACAACGCCATGCGGCGAATGTGCACTCGCATTGGCCAGGACGCAAGGTGCGGCGCGCTTGGCGACCGCGGTCGGCGATCCTGGCGGCAGCCCTGGCGCGGGCATTGCTTTGATCACCTCGCATCGGCAGGCGATCGCCTGCAACCCCCCGAAAACGGGAACCCCAGGCGACGCCGCCTTGGAAAACTCAAGAGGGAGAGTCAAAAAATCATGGGTTTGCTCAAAAACACACTCGTCGTCGCTGGGCTGCTCACCGCGCCTGGCGCTGCGCTCGCCTGTGGCGGGGTCTTCTGCAACGCCACGCAGCCGGTCAACCAGGCTGCCGAGCGCATCCTGTTCGCCCAGCAGGGCACCAAGATGCACATGCATGTGCGCCTGAGCTATCAGGGGCCGCCGACGGAGTTTGGCTGGCTGCTGCCGACGCCGCCCGACGTCGAGACCGCGTTGTCGAGCGAGCTGCTGTTCGCGCAGCTCGATGCCCAGTTTGGCCCCCTCTTCAACCTGGTACGGGAGTTCGACGACAACTGCATCCAGGCGCAGAACCGCGGCGGGGCGCCGAGCGCGGCCGGCGGCGACTTCGACAACGACGGCGTCGCCGAGTCTGACCCGGGCGTGGCGGTGCTCTCCCGCGAAGCGATCGGCCCCTATGACCGGGTGATCATCG
>JBNMOZ010000621.1:0-3767 GCA_051276005.1 Bradymonadia bacterium
GTGTGACGACGACGACGACAACGACGGCCTGGCCGATGAGGACGACAACTGTCAGTTCGACGCCAACCCCGCCCAGAGCGACTGCGATGGCGATGGGATCGGCGACGTCTGCGACGACGACAGCGATGGCGATGACATCGGCCCGGACGTCGACAACTGCGAATGCACCGCCAACCCCGAGCAGGCCGACCAGGACGCCGACGGCCTGGGCGACGTCTGCGATGACGATGACGACAACGACGGCGTGCTCGACGGATCGGACAACTGCCCGATCCTGGCAAACGCCGATCAGGCAGACTGCGACGGCGACGACGTCGGCGACGTGTGCGACGACAGCGACTGCGCCGATCTCGACGGTGACGGCGTGCCCTCCGACATCGACAACTGCCCCGCTGTGGCCAACGCCGACCAGGCCGATCGCGACGCGGACGGCGAAGGCGATGCCTGCGACGATGGCGATGAAGACGGCGTGCTCGACGACACGGACAACTGCCCGGAGATCGCGAACCCCGAGCAGATCGACACCGATGATGACGGCGTAGGCGACGCGTGCGAAGCCCAGGACCGCGACGGCGATGGTGTGCCCGATGGCGAAGACAACTGCCCCGATGTGGCCAACCCCGAGCAGGCTGACGACGACGAGGACGGCGTCGGCGACGCGTGCACCGTGCCCAACGACGCCGACAACGACGCCGTGCCCGACGACGACGACAACTGCCCGAATACGCCCAACCCCGATCAGTTCGACACCGACGAAGACGGGGTGGGTGACGCCTGCGAAGGCGCCGATCGCGACGACGACGGCGTGCCGGATGGCGAAGACAACTGCCCCGACGTGGCCAACACCGACCAGGCCGACGCCGATGAAGACGGCACCGGCGACGCCTGCACTCCGCCGGTCGACGCTGACAATGATGGCGTGCCCGACGACGACGACAACTGCCCCGCCGTGGCCAACGCCGACCAGGCCGACTTCGACCGCGACGGGCTGGGCGATGTCTGCGACGCCGACGCCGACGGCGACATGGTGCCCGACGACGACGACAACTGCCCTGATGTGGCCAATCCGCAGCAGAGCGACGTGGACGAAGACGGCATCGGCGACGCCTGCGACCCCGACAACGGCCCGTTCGTTGACCCCAGCGTGGGCGTCGGCGGCGGCGGCTGCTCGGATTGTACGGTCGGCTCACATGGCGACACGCCGCAGGATCTGTGGTGGCTGGTGCTGCTGTTGGTGCCGGTGCTGCGTCGCCGCCGAGGCTGACACCCCAGGCCCGGTCGGATGAACCTGGCCGCGTCTGCGCCCCTCCCTCCCGAAAGCCGCGAGAACACAGCGCGGCGCCTCCCCCAATTTGAGCATCCATAGACCGACAGACGGGCTGTCGTCGGTTCTCCTGGCTGCTCTTGGGCTCCGCGACCTCCCAGATCTGAACGAACGCGGCAGTCATCCGTATTGGTCGTCATCTTCGCGAAAGGCAGACCCTATGACTTCGTTCTTGCTCCTTGGTCTGACACTCCTGGCAGCGCCGCCTGGTGCGGCCGACGTCGCCACCCGACTTGGGGTTGCCCCGGACGCGATCACCCACGTGAAGCCGGTGGTGCTCAACGGGCAGACACTGGGCCACCTGGTGCGCTTCACCCGCGAGAAGACGACGTATGGCGTGCTGATCTCGGCGCAGGGCCCACGGGTCTCGCTGGGCGTCGTCGACGCCTTTGATACCCGCGGAATCATCGATCTGGCCGGCAAGGGCCGGCTGCCAATGGTGCGCAGTCGCCCCGGGCACCTTCAGGTCAAGCCCATGACCGATCCAGCCTGGGTCCTGATCACGCGGCGCACCGAACCCGCCTCGGATGCATCCAAGCGCAAAGGGCGCGCCCGCGATCGGGCGGCAACGCAGGAGACGCTGCATTTGATTCGGCTGCCGTCGCTCCAGCGTGTGCTCCAGGTGCCGACCCAAAGACGCAGCACGGACGGCTTCGGCGGCCATGACATCAAAGGGCTGACGCTGGCGCGGATGCACGGCGTGCTCGAGATCACCGGCGTTCGACAAGACAAGCTGCCCGCGCATAAAGCGCGCTGCCTGCGGCCACCGCCGGTGCCCGTGCGATACGTGATGCAGAACGGGGCGTTTGAAGAGGCTGATGCGCGCGCCCCGGTCGGCTGTGGGCGCCGGCAGCGGATGCCTGGACCGCTCAAGCTCAAGCCATAGACCAGGCAACTCAGGCGTTTCGCCGAAGCAATTCGACACTGAACTGACGCAGATCGCCGAGGCTGTCCTGCGCCGAATGAGCCGAGTCATTGCCCAAATACCGCCCCTCATCCAAACGCGCCCCCACCGCGAACAAGCCGCTTTCTGATACCGTCTCGCCATGGAGAATCGCCCACTCCCAGCCCCGCCACCACGGCGTCCAACCCGCCGTTGCGTCCTCTGCGCCGGCGGTGCCACCCTCGTCGTGGCGTGGCAGGCGATCGCCCAAAGACCCCATCTCGCGGAGCCCAAGATGCCAACGCCCACCCTGCAGACGACCTTGCGATCGTTCGGGGGCAACGTGTGCCTCGCCGCGTCGGCCGCCGTGGGCGAGGCCACGCGAACCGGTGGCGCCCTCGCCCTGAACCTGCGCAACGCCGATCTGGATCCGGCCCAAGCCCAAGCGGTGGCGGCCGGTATCCGCGCGCTCGGCGCCAATGGCGGCCCACCCTTGACCTCGCTGAGCCTCAGCTACAGCCGGCGCATGGGCAACGACGCGGCAGTCGAGCTGCTGGGCGCGTTGCCGGAGACGATCCAGTCCTTTGGCCTCGTGGACTGCGATCTGGGCGATCCAGCGGGCGAGGCGCTGCTCAACTGGGCGACTCGGTGTGCGCCCCTGACCATGCTCTGCGTCGAAGCGAACCGCTTCTCCCCTGCGATGGGTCGCCGGATCGCAGGCCTCGCTGATGGCCGGGCGCGCCTCTTCGTCGTGGTCTGAGCGCGGGCCTGGACCGAGTCTGCCAAACCTCTACCCTCTCTGAGCCGCTGAGCTGTGCTCTCAGACATGGCAACCGATTCTCCCCTTTGCCGCCCCGACGAGCTGGTGGCCCGCATGCGCGCCGGCGACCTGGATGTGCTCGACGCGCTCAGCCGGTGCTATGGCGCGCGGTTGCTGCAGGTGGGTCAGCGCCGTTGTCGGGATGCGGATCAAGCGCAGGACGCCGTGCAAGACGCGCTGCTGTCGGCGGGCGAGCACCTCAGCGACTTTCGGGGCGAGGGCAGCGTTGAAGGGTGGCTCGTGCGCTTGGTCACCAACGCCTGCCATCGCATGCGACGCGGGCAAAAGAACAACCCGGCTCTCGAAGGGTGCAACGCAAGAACCCCCCCTCGAAAGGAGCCGCCATGAGCGCGCCCATTGCTGTGACTCAGAAGAACTATCGCAAAGAAGTCGTGCCGAGCGATGTCCGGGTCATCCTCGATTTCTGGGCGCTCTGGTGTGGCCCGTGTCGGTCCATCGGCCCGATCCTCGACGCGCTGGCTGTCACCTATGCCGGCCAGGTCAAGGTCGTGAAGGTCAACGTGGACACCGAGCGTGAGCTCGCGAACCACTTCAAGGTGCAGGGCATCCCGGCCTTGTTCGCCGTGCACAACAAACGAATCGTCGATCAGATGGTGGGCTTCGGCGGCCGGGCGCCCCTGGAGGCCCTGTTCAAAGGCCAAGCCGCCAAGGGTCAGGCCGCCAACGGTCAGGCCGCCAAGGTCGCCAAGGCCGCAGCCCAGAAGCAGAGCGTATCAACT